>JBDQHQ010000112.1:0-6888 GCA_040264795.1 Akkermansiaceae bacterium
CATCAGCACGCTGAGAGCAGCGCACTCGTTCTATTCCTCTCCGCATCCACTATTGTGTTGTTAGTGCTACTGATCACCAGCGGCATCCGAAACTCACGGAGGAACAAAGATACTCAACCAACGAATCTCTAGACGAGGAACGTACGCTATAGACTCATTATGCTAAACTCGCTCATCCGCTTCTCCCTCGCTCAAAGAGGGCTAATTCTGACCATTGCACTCACCTTGCTCGGTGTAGGTTATTACCGGAGCACTCAGCTGCCCGTAGAAGTGCTGCCAGATCTCACCAAGCCTACAGTCACTATTCTTACCGAGTCTCCTGGTCTAGCGCCCGAGGAGGTAGAGACATTGGTTACAGTTCCCCTTGAGAATAGTCTCATGGGAGTGACTGGCGTGACTCGATTGCGCGCAACCAGTGATGTTGGACTCTCGCTAATTTTTGTCGAATTTGACTGGGGCACCGACATTTACCAAGCCCGCCAATTTGTTCAAGAACGTCTACTCGGCGTAACCGACAACCTCCCTCAAGACGTCGTTCCTTATATGACTCCCGTTGCATCACTTATGGGCAACATCATGTTACTTGGCGTCACTGACCCAACAGGTGAAATTCACCCCCGTGATTTGCGCTCCTTAGCGGACTGGACAATCTCCAGACGCATTCAGGGGATCCGAGGCATCGCTGAAGTGCTCTCCATGGGAGGCGGCATTAAGCAGCTGCAGATTCAACCAGACCCAGAGCGCATGCTATCACATGGAGTTAGTTTCGACGAACTCAGAGAAGCATCAGGCAAGGTCGTGAGTAACACCACCGGCGGCTTCCTTACCCAAAGCGCACAGGAAATCATGGTTCGAAACCTAGCGATGACAACCGACCTGGATGAAATTGGCAACACCGAGGTTCGCCGCGTGCATGACCGCTCTATCCGCATTAAGGATGTCGCCAATATCGTTTGGGACACGGAGCCGATGCGTGGCGATGCCTCTGCCAATGGCCACCGAGGTGTTGTTTTAAGCATTACCAAGTCACCGGGCTTTGACACCTTGAGCCTCACTCAAAACATTGATGATGCACTTGCCGATCTGCGTGGCAGCCTACCGCAGGGTGTGGTGCTGACGCCTATTTACAAACAATCAGATTTCATCAATCTCTCTTATCATAACCTCACCGAAGCCCTCTGGCTTGGGGGCATCATGGTCTGCCTCGTTTTATTGCTCTTCCTGATGAACTTCCGTGTGACCTTCATCACCCTGACATCCATCCCCCTGTCACTGGGCATCGCCATTCTAGTCTTTGACTTCTTCAATCTCAGTGTCAACTCGATGACCTTGGGTGGACTTGCCGTCGCCATCGGCATTGTCGTTGATGATGCAATTGTTGATGTTGAAAACGTCTTCCGAAGACTCAAAGAAAATGCGGTGCTAGCCTCACCATTGCCACGCCTAGAGGTCATTGCCAAGGCGTCTTCGGAAGTGCGTAGCTCGATCCTTTACGCCACTATTTTGATCATCCTAGTCTTCATCCCCCTACTCGCACTGAGTGGAGTTGAGGGCAGGTTGTTTACTCCCATCGCCATCGCCACGATTGTCAGCATGGCGGCCTCCTTCTTGGTGTCACTTACCGTCATACCGGTCTTGTCCTCATACCTGCTTCATCCAAAAGAAAACCAGGAGCACCAAGACAGTAAAATCGTCAGCTCGATGAAGTGGTTGCTGCAAAGAACCTGGCTAAAGCTAGCGCTCTGCCACCCTTTTGCGGTGCTCGCCATAGCCGCTATTCTGCTCGTTGGAGCTGCGGCACTCTACCCCACGATGAGTCGAAATTTCCTACCAGCATTCAGGGAGCCAACTGCAGTCATCGCAACCGCCACGGCTCCTGGCACCTCGCTCAAACAAACCACCGAACTCGCAGACACTGCCAGCCAGATGCTAATGCAGATCGATGGTGTTAAAACGGTGGGATATCGTGCAGGCCGAGCCGAGCGTGGCGACCACGTCGTGCCCGTATCCACGGTTGAGTTTGAAGTGGACTTTGACCCCGAATCATCTCGTTCCCGCACAGACATTCTCAAAAATATCAGGCGCGTCATGCACCCCACTAATCTGCCGGGCACGTTCTCCGCAGTGAGCAGTCCCCTTGCAGACCGCATCGGTCATATGCTCAGTGGTGTCTCAGCCAAAATAGCGATTAAGATAAAAGGTGATGACTTGCAGGAGCTTCGCCGTATTGGCACACTTATCCAAGACCTCGCCCGCGAGATACCCGGGCTTGAGGAGGCCCGCGCCGAACAGCAAGCCCCCATCGCACAGCTACGCATCGAGGTCGATCGTGAGCGTGCTCGAGCATATGGCATTACTCCCGGGGATTTAAACAACCGCCTTGCTACACTCTTGGGCGGTGAATCGGTAACTGAAATCTATGAAAACCAGCGCATTTACGATGTGGTAGTGCGCTTGCCTCTCGCATGGAGGGAATCACCTGAACGCCTTGCCAATATCTATTTCCAAACCTCAAGTGGGCAACGCGTCCAACTCAAAAACCTCGCTGACATTCGTCAGGCAAAAGGCCCCAACACCATTCAGCGCGAAAACAGCCAGCGTCGTTTTGTGGTCAGTATTAACCCAACAACCGATAACCTCGTTGAGCTTGTTGAGCAGCTCAAGGCTAAGGTGAACGAAGAAATAAAGCTTCCAGATGGCTACCACATTAGCTTTGAAGGAGAATACGTAGCACAGCAGGAAGCCAGCAAGCGCATCGCTATCATGTCAGTGGTTGTATTGCTGATCATCGCCTTCTTACTCTATAGCTACTTTAGCACCTCCGTGTTCACCATCCAGGTGCTTGCAGACATTCCCATGGCTCTCATAGGGGGTATTTTCCTGACCTACCTGACACTGGAAAATATCAGCATCGCAACTCTGGTCGGCTTTATTGCAATCGCGGGTATCGCTGCCCGCAATAGCATCATGATGATATCGCACTACCTCCACCTGATGCGCCATGAGGGAGAGGAGTTCAGTAAAGCCATGATCGAGCGGGGCACGCTGGAACGCCTTGTTCCGGTTTTGATGACCGCTCTTTCAGCGGGAATCGCATTACTGCCCTTGGTTGCCAACCTAGGCTTCATCCCGGGCCTGCCTGACTCACACCCAGCAGATGCTCCGGGCAAAGAAATACTCAATCCTGTAGCGATTGTCATTGTGGGAGGCCTGGTCACCTCGACTATTCTTGGACTCGGTGTTACTCCTGCCGTATTTTGGCTCTTTGGCAAAAAAGCAGCGCTGCAATCGATTAAGAAACAGTCGCCAGCATCACAATAATTGTGACAACTAATAATTGGACAAATTCTACCTTTAAAATCGTTTAATAACCAGTCACTCATAGCTCATCAAAAAATCATCATGAAACAAACCAATAGACTAGCCGCCGGATTAAGTGCCATAGCATCAGTATTCCTATTCGCCTCTTGCGAAGACAAACATGCCCATGTCCCCCACGACCATGACGGTGACGGAGTAGCAGACCACGGACCTGGAGAGCATAATGCACCTGTCCCTCATGATCATGACGGTGACGGAGTAGCAGATCATGGACCTGGTGCTCACCATGATCACGGTGCTGATGTGCATGCCAAAAAAATAGCCGGCCCAAACGGAGGGAAGATCATCACCGCGGTAGAGCCGCATGCTGAGTTTTACGTGACTCCTGAACACAAGGTGCGCATTACATTTCTCGACGAGCAAAATACAGTAATGGCCGTAGCCGATCAAACAGTGGATGTCATCTGTGGTGATCGCAGTAACCCAACCATACTGAGCTTCGCTAAGGACACCGACGGCAACAGCCTCATCTCTGATGGCACTCTGCCTGTAGGAAACAAATTCCCCGTTATTCTGACGTTTAAAACCAGTCCAGATGCGGCTCCCATCAGGGGGAAATTCGCACTCGATCTAAGCGACTGCCCAAGCTGCGATTACCAAGAATACGCCTGCACCTGTGACCACGGGCACGCTCACTAATTGATACAACGCCTCAAACAAAGCCTCCTGTCTCGTGGCGGGAGGCTTTTTTGTGCCCTGAATTTACCAGGTGGAAACTTCCCACTCTTCGGTCAGCTCAGTCGGAATCGCCTCAAGAAAACGTGATGGTTTGGTCATGTACTCACCCGTGTAGCTTTTCGGGTTGGTCATCGGATAAGTAAGATAAAGCTGGTCCTTGGCACGCGTGGTAGCCACATAAAACAAGCGCCTTTCCTCCTCAAACATATCGTTGTCACCGGAATCCAGCACCCGTCGGTTGGGGAACATGCCATCGGCAAGCCAGACGACAAAAACAACCTTCCATTCCAAGCCCTTCGCCTGATGAATGGATGAAAGCATGACACTGTCACTGCTGTCTTGCTTTTGCTGATCTCCCTCCACAGGATCACCGTCTACCGATGACATCAATGAGAGCTGAGCCAGAAATTCAAGAATATCCTCATAGTTCTCGCCATACTGCATCAGCTGCTCGATGTCCTGCTTCCGGTGCTCGTAATTATCAAAGGTCGCTAGCATGTAATCCTCATAGACCCCTTCCAGAATACTGAAGATCATATTGGAGGGACGTTCAAACTTACCCTCAGGTGCAAGCTCATCAAGTGTGTGGCAAAGCTGCTCCCAAGAATCTTTCGCCTTAGCGGGCACTCGAAAGTTAAGCAGCGTGTTGGAAAAAGACTCGGGCACCTCAACACTCCGACCTGTGGCAGAATTTATCCACGCCTGCCAGAGGTTATCGGCGGTTCTTGCGCCTATACCGGGCAGCAACAATACCATTCTTTTGAAGCTCACTTCATCCCGCCCGTTGACTACAAAGCGTATCATCGCAGAGACATCCTTAATATGGGCTTGTTCAAAAAACCGCAATCCACTCGTGATCTGAAACGCTAAATCACGACGCGTAAGCTCCATCTGAATTTCCATGCTCTGGTAATGAGCGCGGTAAAGAACCGCTATCTCATCCGGGCTGACCCCCTCACCGATCAGTTCGTCAATGCGCTCAGCGAGGAATTCCGCCTGCAATGAAGGGTCATCCAGTGCGACCAATGCTGGAATCATCCCTGCTTCCCTCGCGGCCCTCAACTCTTTGTCGTATTGGGTCCTGTTCGGTCGGATAGCGGCATTGGAAAGCTCAAGGACTTCCGGCACCGACCGGTAATTGGTCTCTATTTTGAAAATTTCGGCATCAGGGTATTTGTCTTTGAAACCAAGGATATTATCGACGTCAGCACCTCGCCAGGAATAGATGGATTGTGCATCATCACCGACCACCATGAGGTATTGATTATCCCCCACCAGAATATCGATCAAGTCACACTGAACTTTATTGGTATCCTGATACTCGTCGACAAGAACGTGGCGGAATTTTTTCTGGTAGAGTTTTCGCAAGTCATCGTGCTCCTGCAGTAATTTGAGACTCAGTATCAGGAGATCATCAAAATCCATAGAGTTCGTCTCCTGTTTTTTCTTACGGTAGGCCTTGCTGACTTTCTTGATTTCCTCGAGCCATTCTTCAAGATGAGGATAGCGATATTCCAGAATATCATCAATCGACTCATAGGTATTCTCAGCCAGGCTGAAAATGGATGCCAATAAATCCGCTTTGGGAAAACGTCGCCCTCCGGTCTCGAGCTTAAGACCCTTTACCACCTCTGAGAGAAGTGATTTCTGATCATCACGGTCAAGAATGGAAAATGACCTGGTAAACCCAAGGTCGGCGGCGTGTTTACGTAGAATACGATTACCGATGGAGTGGAATGTGCCACTCCAGAGCCCGGCGATGTCCTTTGGCACAAGCTGCTCAACGCGCTCGAGCATCTCCCGTGCGGCCTTGTTGGTGAAGGTCAGAAGCAGAATATTTCCTGCCTCTACCCCCTTGTCGAGAAGATAGGCAACACGGTGAGTCAGGGTTCTGGTCTTCCCGGAACCGGCCCCGGCAATGACCAGTGCAGGCCCTGGTTTGGAACTGACTGCCGCATATTGCTGCTCATTAAGTTCCTGGACAAAATCAATACCAGTGCTGTTTGCCGCAGCAGATTTCCGGGAGGATAATTGATACTCACGTGCCATTGGCTGTTAATTTAACAGCAACCGCCGGAATGAGAAGCGACAATATTGTCAGGTAAGAGCAAATGACAGCTCGACACCCTAAATACGGCAATCAGGCCGCCGATCTTTGGCTGACCCAATTACAATCGAGCTTTACGCAGCGATTTCATAGTGCTCGGCAATGTCGCGAAGAATACGATCACGGCGATCACGAGCACTGTCTAGATCACGTGTTTTGAGAGAAAATCTCAAGCGCTCAGATGTTGCGTCGTTTTTGTGAACGGTAAGATGACACCACCACACACCACGGTTGTTCCAAAGGTGGTGATTGGGGTTTTCCTCGTTAACACGTAAAGCTAGTCTGGTTTTTAATTTTGCCATGGTCTTCCTATCATTGAATTAATCTGTCATCTGACACTGTTTTGCTAAAATCTGATGGCGGTGCTGTATGAAAGTGTAAAGTTCAATTTCAAGGTCGCTATAAATCTAATGTCATATCGACGCAACTCTTTTTTGTAATATGGGTATTTTGACGAAACCTTACATGGACGAAACCTTACACTCTTTTTAAAGGGCTGGCTGTGTGTTCTAATTCAGCTCAGCAATTTGCATACCAACTAGGCAAATATATCTCTCAAATCGATTCCAGGGCACTTTTAACCCTTTCAACAATTTCCTCTGCGTCCTCTGAGCCCACGGAAATCCTAATCAAATGGCGATCCAGTCCGCAGCCCTCAGCCCACTCGAGCTCATCATAATGGGCCAAAAGAGCATAGGGACACGCAAGGCTGAAATCAGTAC
>JBDQHQ010000113.1:0-6862 GCA_040264795.1 Akkermansiaceae bacterium
AGCGGCTAAGACACTCTGCGGCGCAGAATGAGTGGGATAGCGCCCAGGGCAAGCATCAGCATGCTGGATGGCTCGGGAACTGCTTCGATGGGGCTCACCAAGGTGAGGGACTCGCCACCAGCCTCAACGATGGCGGATATTTCTGCGATGTAGTTGGACAGGAAGCTGTCGTAGGAGCGCGTGCCGTCTATGCCGAGGTGGATACTGGTGAGTACAAGTTCAGACCCCACTGAGATGAAAGTGGGAGCTCCTGAATCACCTCCTTGCAGGTAGGCCTCGTCAGCGCCGAGGCTTTCGGCCGTATAACGGTCATCATCGTAAGTGATGGTATCGGTGATGTTGGTAGCTGTGAGTGCCACATTATCGTAAAAACCATCCAGTTCATTGCGACCAACTCGAAAATTCGTGGTGGTGCTTCCGCCTGTGCCATTGAGTCCGACGACAAAGGCCTCCATCTCATAGTAGGAGGAGCTGGTGAAGGTGGCTTGAGTCGTTGCTTCATCGGCGATGCCATAAATGGCTATGTTGGAGCCTGGAGATGAGCTGAAACGACCGATGGCGATATCTGTGGTGCCAATGCGGGTTAGGCTTGGTGCATTGACTGTGACTGATGGACCAAGTGGATCGTTGGTTTCGTAAAAAGTGGCATTCCCGGCTGCTCTTGCGTGCCAAGCGGTGACGTAGTAGGTGTCTGAGATCCTGGTGAACCAATCCCCTCTGTAAGCTACTCCTGACCAATCATAGGCGCTGCCAATAAATGCGGGGTCATCTTCAAAGCGATGATGGCTGGCCGCGTCGTAACTCTGTAGAGCAAGGACAGCCCATGCTTCAGGGGTAAGTATAAGTGCCAATAAAGGCGATAGAAATTGCAGCCTCATCGTGTGTCATCAGCTGAGTGGGTTTTATTTGGGGCGCGCTAACAATATGCCGGCGTGCTTATCGTGTCCGTTAAGATATCCTGAAATAGTGCTGTCTACAATGATTTTTTTGTGAGTTGTGGAAGCGTGCATGAATCTTGATTGTCCTTTGCTGTCCTTGATGATGATTCCTACATGTGAGCAATAGCTGCCATCATTTGTTCTCGCGATACCAATGATGTCACCGTCTTGCATCTGGCTTTCGATAGCAGAAACCTTATGTTTCGGAATCATGTAGACGGGCATGCGGTTCAGTCTTACCTCCTGTTTTGCCATCTGGGTACGAAGTTGAGGGTTGTGTTTTAGGTAGCGGTAGCTTTTCCAGAGGAGGGACATCTCCTGACAGCGGTTCTCCATTCGCGTGTTGGGGAAAGAACGGGTGAGATCAATGATATTGCCACGTTTTTCATTATCCACATACCACTCGGCAAGGTAGTGAATGCGGTCCAGGTAATTGCCTTGGCACTTGCCATTACGATATCTGGTCCACTCAATTTCTCGGAGGAGGTCCTCAGCTTGGTATCGCTTCTTGGGGCTTTCGAGCATTCTGCCAAGACACAGGCAGGCCTCAAAAAAAGTCCAGCAGTCCATTCCTTCGAAGTTGATTGAGGGACTCTCGACATGATCGTGGATTTCCAAGGTGTAGGACTGGTAGGGAACTCCCTCGAGTTCTTTGGCAATCTTGACCATGCCTTGTCCTATGGGGAGTTGGCTCCATTGTTCAGCTACGGCTTTGCGGACAATGCTATCAAACTTCGACTGCCCCTTGAAGGTGGTGGACAGGGGGAGTTCTCCACCGGCATGACAGTACAAGGGTAAGCAAACGAGAGTGATGGCAATAAAACGCACAGCTTTAGTCACTAAAACTGACAGGCTTGTTTTTCAAGGTGAAAGTAATGAGCACATCATGAAATGAGGGCTCTTGGTCGACACTTGTGAATGGGCTTGCCCGAAAGCAGAGCAGTAGCTAGCTTGGCAAGCATTCAGCACGGGTGTTGATTAATTATCATGGAAGTTTGGAAAGCGGTTATTGTTGGCATTGTGCAGGGGCTCTCCGAGTTTTTACCCATCTCATCATCAGGGCACATCGTGTTGACGCAGTATTTGCTGGGTATTCGTGAAGTGGGGTCAGCGCATCAGCCGGATTTGGCCTTTGAGGTGATTTTGCATGTGGGCACTCTGGTCAGTGTATTGCTGTTTTTTCGCAAGTCATTGTGGAGGTTGGTTCAGTCGCTCTTTGACAAGACGATGGTCGAGGAGCGAAAGAAAATCATGTTTCTGGCTTTGGCCACACTTCCAGCGGTCATTGCAGCCCTACTATTCAAAGATTTTTTTGATACCGTCCCAGGGAAGCCTATGGTTGTTTCAGCATTATTGTTTGTGACGGGCTTTTTGCTTTTCATACCTCGTCTGGTCAAAAAGAAGGGTGGAGACGTAGGTTGTAGATCTGCCTTAATTATGGGGATAGGTCAGGCTTTTGCTATTTTGCCGGGTATTTCGAGGTCTGGATCAACGATTGTTGCGGGTATGTTGAGTGGGGCCAAGGCAGAGAGAGCGGCTGAGTTTTCTTTCCTCATGTCGATTCCTGCGATTGCGGGAGGTTTTGTATTAACGATGAAGGATCGTATTGAGCAGACAGGTTCTTTTGCAGAGGCTCTCAAATCATGTTTCAGTGGGGCCTATCTGGCAGGAGCCATTGCGGCAGCGCTTGTCGGCTTGCTTGCCATTTATTTGACGATGGGAGCGGTCAAGAAGGGTAAGTTGGAATATTTTGCCTATTATTGTTTTACGGTAGCAATTGTGGGTGTGTTGTATTTCTCGAGGGGGGGCTCGTGATCGTTGACTCAAATCGTTGCTCGGCTCTTCATTAAGCGGGTATCCAGGACTATTGGGAATCATGGCAACCAGAAAGAAAAGCAAGCTAGTAGGGCCGGCCGCGACCCTGCTTGTCGTTATAGCGATTGCATGGTTGAAATACCAAGAGCTGGGTAATGAGGTTCGTGCTGACCGAAGTAGCGGCGACCAGGGTATTTCGATTGTCGATACCGAGCTAAATCATGATACCAAGCTTGAGGGCAAAGCTGCAAGCCATGAGGGGGCTGGCATAGAAGGAGACAGCGCTCTATTATTGAGTCCTGTTCGCCTTTCCTCCAATCGTTATCAAGTGTGGAAAAACTGCACGATGCTTGAAAACCGGGGTAATGATGGAGACAGCTTCCATATTCTGGCGCCTCATGGACGTGAGGAGATACGTTTATACTATGTTGACGCGCCCGAGAGTGCTGCACGTAGCTACAGGGACGGCAATACGAACCACCAACGCATTGCGCAACAGGGGGCTGCCTTCGGGGGGTTAAATCAGAATGAGACCACGGATGTAGGCTTGGCTGCCAAGGGGTTTGTAAAAAACCTGCTTCAGGGTAAAAAATTCACGGTCGTCACAGATGGTGAGCGGGTTTACAATTCACACCGCAAATACGCCTTTGTGATTGTTGACTGGCAGGGACAGATGCGTTATCTGCATGAGCTGTTGGTTGCCCATGGCCTGGCTAGGATTCACACCAAGCCCAAAACACTACCGGATAATACGGCAGCCAGTAGGCAAAAGCAAAAGCTCAGAAAATTGGAAATCCACGCGAAGAAGATGCACTACGGTGCGTGGTCAGTAGTAAGGGATTAAAATCAGAACAGAAAATAGTCATCACCAGAATCAAGTCATATGCTCGCTAAAAGAATCATTCCGTGCCTTGATGTCACTGATGGACGTGTGGTCAAGGGAACCAATTTTGTAGATCTTCGTGACGCCGGTGATCCTGTTGAGTGTGCGGTTGCTTATAACGAACAGGAAGCTGACGAACTTGTTTTTCTCGACATTACGGCGTCTTCGGATGAGCGCAACACCATGGTTGATGTGGTGAGGCGTACTGCTGAAAAGTGCTTTATCCCTCTTACCGTCGGTGGCGGGATTCGTACTGTGGATGACATGCGTGAGATGCTTATGGCTGGAGCCGATAAAGTCGGAATCAATACCGCAGCAGTAAATCGACCTGAGTTGATCAATGAGGGAGCCACTGCTTTTGGTAATCAGTGTATCGTGGTTGCTATTGACGCCAAACGCGAGGCCCCCGGTAAATGGGGTGTCTACACTCATGGTGGGCGCACTCCGGTTGGGCTTGATGCCATTGAATGGGCCAAGGAGGTATATCAGCGTGGAGCGGGGGAGATCTTGCTTACCAGTATGGACTCAGATGGCACGAAAGCTGGCTATGATATTGAGCTCACCCGCGCTGTCAGTGAAGCGGTCGGTATTCCTGTGATTGCATCGGGTGGTGCGGGCAACCTGCAGCACATGGTGGATGTTTTAAAGGACGGCAAGGCAGATGCTGTTTTGGCGGCGAGCATTTTTCACTTTGGGGAGCATACCGTGCATGAGGCTAAGGAAGTGTTTGCAACGCAGGGTATTCCGGTGCGCCAGTAGGCACAGGCCTTGTTAAAAAAATACTTGCCTCAAAAGGCGTCCGTGCCTAGGTTTCGCCCGCCCTGAGCGGTCAAATTGGTCTCAATATGCTCTCAAGGTTTATACGTGCGCGATTAGCTCAGTGGTAGAGCAATGCCTTGACATGGCAGAGGTCACTGGTTCAAATCCAGTATTGCGCACCATTACTTTCCTAGCCCAGAGCGTAAGCTCTGGGCTTTTTTGGCTCAGTTATTGAGGCTTTTAGGATCACTCTTGAGCCAGCGCAGATAAATAGACCTTATGGCCTGAGACATAGATATATTGGCCGTCTTGATAATATGGGTAATTGAATCATAAGACGTCGTCTGTTCTTTTATTGACTTAGTCGTTGCATCCAAGCCTCTGATAGATAGAATAGTCGTGTTATTTTATTGTTTTCACTGCTGCATGGAATCTACAAGTGAAATATATATAAATCTCCAATAATCCCAAAGAAATTCCCCATGAGACAGTTACAGCTAATTCTGCTAGCCTTGTCTAGCTTGTTGATTGCTGCTCCAGCAACGGCGCAATCCACTGCCTATTCCAAGCCTTCCGGCTTTGTGACTCACACTATGAAGGCAGGCCAACTGAACTTAATAGGTTTGACTCTCCATGAGCCGGTTGTCTGTTCAGGTTCTTTCGATCTGGTAGAGGGTAACGAGCTTACGGACAATGACGTAGATTTTAACGACAAGCTCACCACCGGTAACAGCTATATCCTCGAAATTTTGGAAAACGAGGCAGATCCCTCGCTCAACGGTGTCATTCAGGTAATCAGTTCCTGGACATCCAACCAGATTAATACGCCTGACAATCTTGAGATTGATGGCCTTGCAAATGGGGTGAAATACAAGCTCCGTGCGCCTAAGAGTCTTTCGGATGTTTTCGGCGTTGCCAATAGTGCCGGATTGACGGCAGGAACCAACTTGGCAAGTGCAGATGTCATCTGGCTACACAATGGAAATGGATTTGATAAATTTTATTACAGCAAAGGCGGCGGTTTTGGTGGCGGTACGGCTGGCTGGAAGAATAGTAATGGTGATGATGCCAATGACCAGCCCATCATATACACCGATGCCGTTATCATTCAGAGTCGGGCGTTTAAGGATAAGCAGCTCATCGTATCAGGAGTGGTTAAAACGAAAGCTGTGACTCTGGCTCTCTTGGAAGGTGATTTTAATTTTGTATCCTCGACCTTTCCTGTTGGTTCCACACTTGCAAACTCAGGTCTCGAGGCTCACCTCGGCAATGGGGCTGACAGTGATATTGTATGGATGCCTAACGGTGAAGGTGGCTTTGATAAGTATTCTTATAATGGTGCGACTTGGCTTGATGAAGCTGGTGTTGATGCCTCAGATACACCCCTTTCCAGTGGTATTATTATCGAGCGATCGGGATCTGACACCAATGCGAAGCTAACTCCTCCAGCAACGTATGATAACCTTTAGTAATTGAGATGACAGCCGCACGCTATGCACTGAAAAAATAGATGCAACCTTATGAAATTTGTCCGTTTAATATACCCCCTCTCATCGCTACTGTTGATTTTACCATTTGCTCATGGAGCAAATACAAGTCCCACGGTGACAACCACATTCTCAAATCTGCAGGGAAGCAATGGTGAGAAATCGAGTGTTGTTTTCTCCTATGCAACAGGAAAGCCCATTCTCAAAAATACAGGATATGTCGCTATTGGAACATTCAAGCTCAATCATGCTGAAATATCGCAGCTGTCGACCGCTGCTGCCTTGGATGCCGCTTTTTATCAGTTCGGAGAGGGCTCTGACTTCAATGCTCTTGAGGATGGCGCCTTTCAGTGCGATGCCTCGGGTAATCCGGATCAAGCATTCGACGGGCTGAACTCTTTCAGTGGATCAAACATCTACGTCGTTATAGGTAATGGAGAGAGTCTGATTACATCAAGTGAATATTTGGTGTGGGACTCGGGTGTTGCTTTCGATAACACAGGGCCTGTGGGTGGCGCGTGGGAGGTGTTTTTGTCGGTAAGCAAGGGTACTCTGCTGATAGGTCTCGACAATCAACACACTTCCGACTTTTCCCTGATCGGTGGAGACTCTGAAGCACCAGCGTTCACCACGGCTAAGATTGACGGTAGTTTGGATGATCATGGAGATTCTATGGAATCTTCCACGGTCGTTCTGGGAAATTCAAATACATCTGCTCAGATCGAAGATGCTGATGACGAAGATTACTTCCGAATTGATCTGAGTGATGATGGTAATTTGTTTCTCAAACTAACTGGCGACTTAAAGCCGCAAATAACTCTCTACGATAGTGAAGGTGATGTAATCGAAGTGATTCAAGATAGCGGTGATGGACTCAATGGTGGTGTTGCCGCTGATTACATCATCAGCAAGGATCTCGCTGCGGGAACCTATTTCGTCAGCGTTGGTGGATATGGGAATACAGATATTGGAGAATACAG
>JBDQHQ010000114.1:0-6769 GCA_040264795.1 Akkermansiaceae bacterium
CACCAGCAACATCATCCACCACTACAACACCAACCAGTATGTGGCAGCATCTCTCGGACTCTTTGCAAGTGTCGCGCTGATGTTCTGGTATATCCTGCGCATCTTCATGTCGCGGGACTAAAGATATTGCCTAGCCGGTGACCCGCTCGCCGCCTGAGTAAATATTAAACTTAGGGGGGCGCAGAAAACCAATCAAGGTCTGGCCACTGTCGCGGGCAAAATCGACTGCTAGGGACGATGGCGCAGAAATCGCCGACACCACCGGGATGCGTGCCACCAGGGCTTTTTGCATTACTTCAAAGGATACCCTGCCTGACACCTGCAGCACGGTCTCGGTGAGATCTGCCTTTCCCGCCGCCCAGCCGATGACCTTATCAACGGCATTGTGTCTGCCTATATCCTCACGCAGAGCGAGCAACTTACCGTCCCCGGAAAACAAGGCCGCGGCATGCAAGCCACCGGTATTTTCAAACACCGCCTGCTCCGCCCGCAACGCGTCAGGCAAGGCCAGCACCGTAGCCACCGATATGCTAAAATCGCTCTCAATGGGCGGTGCATGCTGTTGAATCGCCTCAATACTGGCCTTACCACAAATCCCGCAGGATGAGGCACTGTAGAGATTGCGACTCAGGCTCTCATGATCTAACAAAACATCATCGGCAAGAAAAACAAGAGCGTGGTTCTGCTTGGCTTCGAGATCAATGTGCCGCACGTCATCGAGAGAATCTACCAGACCCTCGGTAAGCAGAAAACCGCGCACCAGATCCTCATCATCTCCCGGAGTGCGCATCACCACCGCTACCGGGGTGCCGTCCACCGTGATTTGCAGCGGCTCCTCGCCAGCCACGCGGTCATTCACAAGGTGACGCTCTTCGCCGACTTGCTTGCTGATTTCAAATTCCGTGGACTTCTCACGCATCATCACTTCGCGGTTCGACTTCTCCTAATATCTCAAGCTCACAATCACCTCTGGCAAGCTCACCACCCTTGACAATCCTCGCCCGCAAACCTCCCTGACCTTTTAAAAATTCATGGGTCCCCGGAGCACAGGCCTGGTCCATCCAGTAGCAGGGTGAGCACTCACAGGACCCGGTCAGCTCAAGGCCACCAAGGGTAAAGCGCTTGTCGATCAGCTCATTCAAGTCAACTCCCTGTAGCACCACGTTTCTGCGAAATGCCATCGGGTGCAGCTCCCCCTTGACAATCTCATCCCGCACCCGCTCATACACTGCCCAGTCAAAAAACGTGATCTGCCCCTTGTAGTCCGGCTGGTAATCAAAAAAACGATCACCCTCAATCCCACGACCCGCCACACAGTTGATAGATTCGACCTCCTCGATCGGAAAATCCATCGCCCCCTTGCCATGCCGACCATAGTAATTATGGCCGGGCGATATAAAGAGGTGTTTCAGGGTAACGGTCATTGCTTAAATCATGCTTGATTGAGCCAATTCTTCAAACAGTAAACTAACCCCCGATATAAGACATCTCCGGCTTGGGCTTTGCCCCCCCGTTTTTACTCCTTAGTTCAGAGTAACGGTCATCCCTTCCCCTCCAGATACTGGCAATAATGTGGGCGAGTTGATCGTACGTGGCACCGTCACGAAGTGCCGTTTTAAGATCATGCCCATGCTGTGCAAACAGACACGTAAACAACTGCCCATCGGAGGACAACCTCGCCCGATTGCAATCACCACAAAATGGTTTACTCACAGAACTAATGAACCCCACCTCCTGACCAGGGAGATCCTGATAGCCAAATCTCTTTGCCGTTTCCCCGACATAATTCGGCTTGATCTCTTCCAGTGAGTAGTGGTGCAGCAGTGTATCAAGCATCTCCGTGTAGGGCACGACTTCGCCCAGCTTCCAGCCGTTGGTATTTCCCGTATCCATGTATTCGATGAAGCGCATCGTGATACCACGCTTCCGACCAAATGCGGCCAGAGCAACGATCTGATCCTCATTCACACCCCGCTGAATCACACTGTTGATCTTAACCTTCAGCCCGTGCTCCAAGGCCGCGTCGATTCCCTCGATCACACGGTCAGGAGATGCCCCCGTACCGTTCATGCGTTCGAAGGTTTCCTTATCCAGCGCATCCATGGAAATCGTCACCCGTTGCAAACCAGCCGCTTTGAGTTTTTGGGCATAACGTGCGAGCACGCTGCCATTGGTGGTCATGGCTAGATCATGTTTCCCAGGAATTTCAGCCAGCATATCCACCAGATCGACCAGACCCCGGCGCAGCAACGGCTCACCACCCGTGATACGTAGTTTCTCCACCCCGAGACCACAAAAAATGGACGTGAGCCGTGCTATCTCCTCGAGCGATAAAATCTCCGCCTTTGGCAAATAAGGGTAATCCTCACCAAACACCTCTGCAGGCATACAGTAACCACAGCGGTAGTTACATCGGTCCGTCACCGAGATCCTCAAATCCCGGAGCGGTCGCTGCATCTGATCGGCTGGCAAGCTCACGCAAGAAGACTGGCATGAATGGACAAAAAAGACCAACCGTGATTTGATCCCTGTGTGCAAAACCTGATTTCAGTATCCGAGGCGGAGGGCATCATCCGCCAACACCTGTCCGCAGCAGCGGTTGAAATCATTCCATTGGCTACAGCCCAAGGCCGCTACCTGCGCCAGGACATCCTCGCCGACCGCCCCCTGCCTCCCTTTGACCGGGTGATGATGGACGGCATTGCCATTGCCCATGCCTCGCTCGCAAGTGGCAAGACCAAATTCACCATCTCCGGTACTCAAGCAGCCGGAACTCCAGCGCTCAGCTTGGAGGACCCCAACAGCTGCATTGAAGTCATGACCGGCTGCACACTTCCCCAAGGCTGCGACTGCGTTATCCCAGTGGAGCAAATTGATCGTTCAGACATTGCGGTCACCCTGCATCCGAATGCCAAGCCGCAGATTGGCCAACACATTCACCCGGCAGGCAGCGATACCGCCGCAGGAGAAGTCTTACTCAAGTCTGGCTTACAGCTGGGTGCCGCTGAGCTCACCATCGCCGCCTCGGTTGGCGCCACCAAGCTCCAAGTCTCGGCCCTGCCCCGCATTCTCATCATCACCACCGGCGACGAACTCGTCACGCCCGAGGCAGCACCTCAGCCCCATCAAATCCGACGCAGCCACGACACCACCCTCACTGCCCTGATCAATGGCATGCATCTCGGCATCGTTGAGAGCCAGCACGTCGGCGATGACCCTGAAGCCCTGACTAAAGTGATCACCGAGTCCCTTAATAACTACGACGTTCTGATCATGACCGGCGGCATCTCACGCGGTAAATATGACTACGTTGCCCCGGTGCTCACCGAGCTCCTCGGCGAGCCCCACTTTCACGGCATTGCCCAACGCCCCGGCAAACCCATGGCCTTTTGGAAAAATCCAAACTCACCTCTTGTTTTTGCCCAGCCTGGCAATCCGGTATCGGTCATGGCCTGCACGGCTCGCTATGTGCTACCAGCCCTCGAGGAAATCCTCAGCAACTCACCCGCACCAGACACCACCCTGCCCGCCACGGGCAGCTTCCACTGCCCCGCCCACTTTACCGGCCTCGTCCCCTGCCAGCTCAAAAACGGCCGGCTCCATCTCCAGACACCCTCCAACTCCGGCAACTTCCTCGCCCTGGCAGGCACCGATGGCATCGCCCAACTCGGCGGAGAACTGGCGGGAAAAGAACTTCTCAATGAACCCGCCAGCTTCTACCCTTGGTCCTGACATGAGTAAACTCACCCATATCGACAACAACAACCAGCCCGGCATGGTAGATGTCTCTACCAAGGAAAGCACACGCCGTAGCGCCACCGCTCAGAGCATCATCGAAGTGGGCACTGAGGTCATGGCCCTTCTCGATGATGGTGACATCCAGAGTAAAAAAGGCCCGGTTTTCCACACCGCCATTATCGCTGGCACCATGGCTGCTAAAAAAACCGCTGAGCTCATTCCCTTCTGCCATCCCATCCCGCTCGATAACGCCAAGTTCACCATCGAGCCTAGCTCCGCTACGGAGATTACCATCACTTGCACCTGTATCACCACCAGCCGCACTGGCATAGAAATGGAAGCCCTCGCAGGGGCATCCGGGGCTGCACTCACCATTTACGACATGTGCAAAGCGATCAGCAAGGATATGCGTATCATCGAAACGCGCCTGCTGGAGAAGACAGGTGGCAAATCCGGCGACTACCAAGCTCAAAGCTAACAACCATGAATGGCTTGCTGTTAGTTGGAGGGAAATCCTCCCGCATGGGCTCGGACAAGTCCGAACTCATCTTGCGTGATGGACTTAGCCAGAGAGAGCGTGGCATCAAATTACTTGAGTCGGTTTGCGGCCAGGTTTTCATCTCCACTAGCGAGGACACGGGTGAGGAACACATCATCGCAGACGCCTTTGGTTCCGTGGGTCCTCTCGGAGCCATCGCTTCCGCACAACAAGCAAAGCCTGACACGGCATGGCTCGTCCTAGCCTGTGATCTACCCTTGCTCGAGCAGGAGCACCTCCAGACTTTGGTCGACTCACGTGAGTCGACACTGGATGCCACCTTCTTTACCAGCTCAACGGACAACTTACCCGAGCCGCTCTGCGCCATTTGGGAGCCCTCTTCTGCAAGTGCTGTAAGCGACGCGCTCAAAAACGGCAAGCGCTGCCCTCGCTCCTTACTCGCCGGCCTTCATTGCAAGCCGCTGCCCAGCCCTGGCTTCTGGACACTCGCCAACACCAACACCGAGGCTGATCTTGTTGAAATCCGGGCCCGCCTTAGCAAAAGCAATACCGTGAAAAACATCACCGTCTCCTACTTTGCTCAGCTACGTGAACTTACCGGCACTTCTGGCGAAGCCCTGGAAACTGACGCCGAGACACCCGCGGGCCTGTTCGAGGAAATCCGGGCCAAATACCACATCCCGCTGAAGCGCAAAGGCATGATGGTAGCTGTGAACGGCAACTTTTCCGATTGGGCGCATCCCATCACTGATGGCGAGGAAATCGTCTTTATTCCACCCGTGGCTGGAGGCTGACAAATTTTGAATGTTGAATTTGAAGAGATGTTTCAATTAACTGACCAACCCATTGACCCTCAGACACTTTATGATGAGGTAAGGGACCCTTCCGCCGGCGGTTTTGCCAGTTTTGAGGGCTGGGTGCGTGATCACCATCAGGGTCGTGAAGTTGCCTCCCTTGAATATGAGGCTTTCCCCGCCCTCGCACAAAAGGAGGGTAATCGTATCCTTGCAAAAATCAGCAGTCAGCATGATATTGTCGCGGCACGCTGCGTCCACCGCACTGGTCACCTGCAAATTGGCGAGATAGCCGTTTGTATCGTTGTTTCCGCTGCCCACCGCGATGCCGCCTTCAGCGCCTGTCGTTCTATCATTGATGCCATCAAAGCGACGGTCCCCATCTGGAAAAAAGAACATTATACCGACGGCACTGCAGAATGGGTCAAATGCCACGCCTGCTCCGAACAATCCCTTCATCACAATCATTGAAAAAGATTACTAATCTCTCCGTATTTAATTTTGCCACTCACTGACATGAACAAGCCTAAATCCATCATCCTTGGTGCTCTCACCACCGCATGCTTATCCATCTCCAGTCTTTCAGCCCTTCCCCCGGAGCTCGAACAAACGAATTTCTGCGGACCTGAGCTGACCCCTTCGCCCGCCTGCCTCTCCGCTCACCCCAATGGTGATGTCTTCGTTGGTGTCGATATGTGTGGTTCACTCGGCAAGGGCCCCGGCAAAGGCCGGATCGTCCGCCTGCGCGATACCAACAACGATGGGGTCGCTGACGAGCATACGATTTTTGCCACCCTCGACAACCCACGCGGGCTGATTGCCGTGGGAGACAAAGTCTACGTCATCTACACCATCTGGAAGGACGAAAAAACCTTCGGAGCCATGCACCTCGGCGTCCTCGAAGACAAGAATAAGGACGGCAAAGCCGATGGCCCTCCCAAAATCCTGGTGTCCGACATCAGCTGCAAAGCACACAACCAAAGCCGGGGTGCGGATCACACCACCAACGGCATGCGCATGGGCATCGACGGCTGGATCTACGTCGCCGTGGGTGATTACGGCATGCACGAAGCAAAGGGCACAGACGGCACCAAGATCACCCTGCTGGGTGGAGGTATTGTGCGCGTCCGCCCGGACGGCTCCGAACTTGAGGTCTACACCCGCGGCCTGCGCAACATTTACGATGTCGCCATTGACCCGTTCATGAACATCTACACCCGCGGTAACACCAACGACGGGGGCGGCTGGAATGTACGCTTCATCCACAACATTCAGTCAGGTAAATACGGCTACCCGATGCTGTTTAAAAACTTCACGGATGAAATCATCCCCGCACTCGCCGATCTGGGCGGTGGCTCCGGCACCGGTGCCATGTTCTTCCAGGAGCCCGGCTGGCCGGAAAAATACAACAACGTGCCTCTCATGGGTGACTGGGGCCGCAGCCACATTTATATCCATCGAGTCACACCCGATGGCCCCACCTTCACCCAAGAGCAGGAGGATTACATCGGCTTGACCCAGTTTACCGACATCGATGCCGATGCCTCCGGCAGACTCTACCTTGCCGCTTGGGCAGGTGCCGGCTTCAAGGGTAGTGCCGAGAAAGGCCACGTTGTCCGCATCGTTCCCAAAGACTGGAAATACGTAGCTGCCCCCAAGTTCAAGGAACTCGCCGACGATGCACTGGTCAAGCTGCTCAGGTCACCGAGCGCAACCATCCGCCTGCACACGCAGCAGG
>JBDQHQ010000115.1:0-6685 GCA_040264795.1 Akkermansiaceae bacterium
AAGCATCTTTGCCCAGCATCCAAGTAACTTGCTGGCCACGGTGCCATGATTTCGGGTGCCGAGAACGAGCTTAAGGAACTGGCAGAAACCCTACACTGCCCGGTTACATCCACCCTACTTGGCAAAGGGGTTTTCCCCGAAGAACATGAGCTCTCTCTTGGCATGCTTGGCATGCACGGAACTGCCTACGCCAACAAAGCCATTTGCAAATGTGATCTCCTCATCAATATCGGCTCACGTTTTGATGATCGCATCATCGGTCAAGCGGACAAGTTCTGTAAAGACGCCAAGATCATACATATCGACATTGACCCCTCTGAAATGAACAAGATGGTCAGGCCTGATATTGAGATTGTTGGTGATGCCAAGAGCACACTGCTGGAGATTAACAAGCGTATCTCAGGCCTCGATACTGTAGCCTGGCTTGAGACCATTGCCGGCTGGAGAAAGAAATATCCCCTTTCCTATCGCAAACAAGGAGGTTTGCGTATGCAGCAAGTCATTGACGAGCTCTACAACATTGCCGGTGGTGACGCGATTGTTTCCACTGACGTAGGCCAACACCAGATGTGGGCTGCTCAATTCTACAAAACCAACGCCTCCTGGAAATGGCTTTCTTCCGGTGGAGCTGGAACCATGGGCTTCGGATTTCCGGCTGCTATCGGTGCCGCATTTGCTTGCCCGGATGAGACCGTTATCTCCATCTCTGGTGACGGAGGCTTCCAAATGACGCTTTTCGAGCTCGCTACAGCCGCGCTACACAAACTCCCTGTAAAAATTGTGGTGCTCAACAACCACTACCTGGGCATGGTCCGTCAGTGGCAAGAGCTCTTCTTTGATGATCGCAAGTCCGGTGTGGATCTGGAGGGCAACCCCGACTTCTGCAAACTTGCAGCATCTTATGGCATCCCCTCATTCAACATCAAACGCCCTGCTGACGTTAAACGCCAGCTCGAGAAGGCTTTTGAGATCAAAGATGGCCCAGTATTAATTCACGCGGAGTGTGTGAAAACCGATAATGTTTTCCCCATGATTCCTGCAGGTGCGGCTTTGGAGGATATGCTCACCGAGCCACCAAAACGCAAACTTGCCAAGCCTACAGGATCTACCTAGGCCACAAATAACTTACATCTTAACACTTCTTTCCCATGTCTATTGTTACTACTGATATCCCACCTGAAACGCTTCCTGGTGCCGCGGATGCCGCACCTGTGCACACCCTCTCTGTTTTCGTCAATAACAAGGCCGGTGTGCTCATGCGCATATGCCAGGTATTTGCACGCCGTGGCTACAACATTGACTCTCTGGTTGTATCAAAGGGACGTGACGTTCATTTCTCCCGCATGACCATTGGTATCAGTGGAGATCCTGAGGGTCTTGAGCAGATCATTTTACAGGTCACCAAACTCATCGATGTCATTCACTGCGTGGAGCACACCAGCTCTGATTCTGTAAACAAGGAGCTGCTCTTGGTTAAATTCCTCGTCGACAAGAAGGACCGTACTGAGGCACTACAAATCATTGATCACTATGGCGGCAAGACTGTTGACCTCACGCCGACTTCCATGATTGCCATGCTCAATGGCGACACATCGAAGATTGATGCAGCGCTCACCATGTTCTCACAGTTCGAAGTCATTGAGACCGTGCGCACCGGCAAGGTGGTCATGGCTCGCGGCGAGCTCGCCACCTAAGCTTGAGCAACTGATCTTTACCAAACAGGGACACCTCAACCGAGGTGTCCCTGTTTTTTGGAAAGCTATGAGCACTATATCCAAAGTCCATGGACTTACTTCAATGGCGTAAACTTAATGCCCTTGAGTGCAGCTGACTTGGTGTCTCCATCGATACATGAAGCACCTACCTTGTAGCGACCTGCTTTGGGAAAGTTAATCCAGCCGATTTTGTAATCATGAAATACACTGGATGAGTTTTGCTGATTCTGAATGGCCTCACCACCCTCAACCGCGACCTTCCATACGAGTCGTCCTTTACCTGTGTAATTGAGAGCCACCTCGTAGTCACCAGGTACTAGAACGTCCACTTCCCATGTAGCCGCACCACCCGGCTGCCAATTGACTACCTGATTAACGTGCTTCCATTCACCAAACTTCTCCATCCAACGGTTGCGCTTGATTTGAGCACCACTAACCTCTGAAAACTCAGCTAAGATCTCTGTATCCACGACCGGATCGATCGCAAAGCATGGGTCTACATCCGGCTCACCTTCGAGTTCTACTTCAATGACCGAAACCAGCTTGTCAGGCGCCTCCACGGGCAATGTAAAGACAGACCAACCCGAGACTTTCTTGTGTTCGATATCAACTGATGACTCCTTACCGGTGAGCAGCTTCGCAGACTTGATGTTATTTTTGAGGCCTGGGAGGTGTAACTCACCACCCCTTGGCCACTCAAATACCGCTAGATGCAGTTTATTGCCCCTGGTAGTAATGTCACCCCATGGGAGTCCATGCTTCCACGGAGAAGGCCCGGCACCATAGATCACCTGCGGATAGCGGCGGATCCACTCACCAGATCCACGGAGAGCATCTGCAGCGCGCTGCGGTACTGAGCCGTCACCACGAGGTCCGATATTAAGCATATAAGTCCCTCCACGGCCCACACAAGAAACGACCAGATGCAGAATCTGCTTGGGCGTTTTCCAATTTTCATCATACCAGGCATAAGCCCACGAGTCATTGGTGGTATCTACAGACTCCCATAAACCCTCCACATTGTGATGAGGAACCTCCATGTCACCCAGAGACTGGTAATCCCCCAGCCCATGACCGGCACGGCCAGACACGAGCGCGTTGGGCTGATTTTTGCGAACAACCTCGATGAGTTCCTCCACATACTTTTTGGGCATATTCCCAGGCGTATCAAACCACACGATTTCTATCGGGCCATACCCACTGGTGATTTCCTTAACCTGCGGCAGGCACTTCTTTTGATAATAATCATCAAAGGTGGCTGGTTTACCATCGCTGTCCACCTTAGGCCCCTTTCCTCCTCCCGGGAACGTCCAGTCTTGATTGTGAGAGTAGTAAAAACCGAAACCAATACCAATCTCCTTGCAAGCCTGGGCAAGATCTTTCATTGGGTCACGGCCATAGGGAGTAGCATCCACGATGTTAAAGGGATCCGCCTTGGAGTGATACATCGCAAAGCCATCATGATGCTTGCTGGTAATAATAATATATTTCATGCCCGCATCTTTGGCGAGCTGGGCGATCGCCTTGGCATCAAACTTCACAGGATTAAAACCCTTGGCTAACTGCTTGTATTCAGGAATGGGAATACCGGCCATATTTTCATTCATGATCCACTCCCCGATACCGTAGTAGGTCTTGCCATCCACCTTGTTTCCCAGGTTGGAATACAAACCCCAGTGGATAAACATGGCGTAGTTGCCATCATCAAAAAGCTGCCCCCTCTTGGCGTCTGCTGCCCGCAGTTTAACAACGGACTCACCCCAGAGTTCATCCATCTTCTCTGACTTGCCAGCTGGCTTGGTGGTTTCCTTCGCAATACAGGGTGTCAGTGTGGCGAGCAATGAAAGGGCGATAAGCGGTTTGATAGTAGATTTGAACATCATCGTATGAAACATTTTTGTAGAGGTGAAAGTTGCGAGATTCTGTTGTTTGCGCGCATCAAGTCAAGCATCGCGTGTTAGCGGTGAGCAGAAAAACAAGAGCTGTCTGGCTTTGTAGGCAGAGATTCTTGCCAGCTAGTGAGCTTTCCCTTCAGCTCCTTCACTGCCTCAGGATTCGCCGTCTTGAGGTCTTTCGCCTCGTAAGGGTCAGCGGCAATATCATAAAGCTCACAATAGCTCCCATCCTCGTTGGTGACCAATTTCCATGGCCCGTGAACTACAGCATAACTCACCCAGTGATTCGGCTTTTCCTTGGCTGCTGGCCAGGGAGCCCTGATTTTCCAGAACAAGGGCTTTTGCCGCTTCGTCTTGGCCTTTCCCATGAAAACTTCCACCTGGCTGAGCCCGTCCGGCTGGTAGCCTTCGGGCAAGTCCGCTCCTGCGATTTCACAGAAGGTCGGCAAGAGATCCACCGCAGAAATGAGCGAGGTTTTGTCGAGTTTGCCCGCGGCAACCTTGCCCGGCCAGCGCACTAAAAAAGGAACGCCGATACCGCCCTCAAACAAAGCACCCTTGTATGCCTTACGCCCTCCGGTAACACCCTTGGCAGCACCCGTGTCGTAGCCGGCCCCGGTGGCAGCATCGTGCATCAGCATGGGTTTTTTGTTACCTACCGCTCTCGCAGGGCCGTTGTCGGAGGAGAAAATAACCAGCGTATTGTCAGCGATCTCAAGCCGATCCAAAGTATCAAGCAACTCCCCTACTCGGTCATCCGCATGCGAAAGAACCGATGCATAGATATTATCCGCCTCTGGAAGATCCTGAAAGCGCCAACGGTATTTTGGCACCGTGTGAAAGGGCGTGGGGGGCTCATGCATCCATAGGGTGATAAAAAACGGCTTGTTGGCCGCATGACTCTCCTCGATGAAGTCGATCGCGTTCTTGGCATCCTCATGCACAGGCATTTGCTCTCCCGCGCAATTGAACGCACCGTAGGTTTCGTAGCCATATTCACTCGGCAATGGAGAATCCGGGATCATATTGTTGGCCAGATGCCACTTACCAAAGTGCCCGGTGGCGTACCCCGCCTTTTGCAGCATACGTGGCAACAGTGGCGCCTCGGGGCTGAGCCAGTCAGGCATACCTCGATTCGCATTGTCTTGGGGGAAGGCAAAATGACCGTCGATTTTATATCTGGCCGGGAAATGCCCGGTCATGACGGCTGCTCGACTTGGTGAGCAAACACCGCTTGCCACTGTGAAACGCTCGAAGTCGGTGCCCTCCTTGGCGATGCGGTCAATGTTTGGGGTTTTGATGTAGGGGTGTCCGTGACAGCTCAAATCTCCCCAGCCCCAGTCATCCGTGAAAATAAAAAGAATATTGGGCTTCTTGGCTGCAAGTGTCTGCGAGCTAGTATATGCCAGACAAAGAACAATAGCTGTGATAACCAGCTTTGCAGGGCTCATTCTGAGAGAGAGACAGGTTGTCTTATGGGCTATCATGGGTGGGATTTACGGATCAAAATTCAAGAACTTGCAGATACCATCAAAAATATCGTAACAAGATACAGAAAAAAGCCTTATTGACCATCGTCAATATGAACGAGGTCAAGGCTACGAGTCTCAATCCGAGAAATACCTGATATCCATGCGCTTGGCACCCTTTTGGGGCTTGAAAATCAGCACCATTTCCCGGTTCGCGGCATGACTAAAGAGCCGGGTGCCACCCAGCACCTTGCCCTTGTTGTCCCTGACTACAAAGGGAGTGAACTCACCAGGCTTGCTCAAATTGACCTTCTGCACGGTGGGCTTGTGCGGTTTGACGTAGAAACGTTTCTTGTTGAAATCAACGATCAGCGGCACATTGGTGAAGTTAATGAAACGGTAACTGCTCTCAGGGAAGGCACTCTCGGAATCATCAATCCCGTAGAGACTGATGGGTAGTTTCTCTTTTTGCTGACTTGCGTTGTGAGCAAAGAAATAGAGCATCTTGTTCGTGCCTGATACCAGAGGTGCCTTGCCTACCAGCTTGTAGGGATTTTCAGGATCATCGTGATCAATATATACCTCAAATGCTTTGGCCTTGGAGAGTGAGTATGGGAAAGTTCTCATCCCGTTTCGCCATTGGATCTCGATGAATTCTTCGCCGTTGCGGTAGTAGACTTTTTCATAGGGAATCTCGGTGAGTGCAATGGCCGTGAAGCTCACGCGCATCTCCTTGTCCTCTTCTTGGGCTAACTCCGGGTCAGGCTCCTGGGCAAGACAAACAGATGCCACGGTAATCAATGCGAATATGACGGCCTGCACCAAAGCTCTTGAGCACACCGATACACCACTTCCCCAATTCCATACTTTCCCCATCATCATTTCACTAGGTTTATACCTTTCCACTATACCGATCATGCCTCGTTCACATCCAACCAGCGGAAGCTGCGCACTTCAAAACGTCTACCGTAGGTCTGGTTGATCGAGTTGAGCGTGGGTGTTTGGGAGTCATCATCCCATGGTTCGTTGTTAGTCGGGTCAGTCTTGGAATCCACATACTCGGGGATGCGCTGCACCACCGCCTCACAAGTAGCCTGAGCGATGATCTTATCATCGGAGTCCCTGACCTCACCATAGCCACGTATTTTGAAAGTATCGCTTCTTGCGCTGAGTTTCGGGGCGAGTGGTAACAGAATATTGGCCTGATTGATCTCTATAGGGACACCCGTGGCGTTGTTTCGGCTGCCGAGGTATGAGCCATTTGCATAAGGAAAGACACCAGAGTAGCTTGAGTAGTTGGGGATAACATCTGAAGTTCTATCCCTGATGCTCAAATTCGTGACTGGATCTTTAAAGTCATTAATTTCGGCCTGCTCGACCGCTTCTTGAATAGCTCCTTGGTAAGCCCGTGGATCCGTGTCTTCCACGTTGGGATCAGCGTTAAGGGCAATACGTCGGTTGACGAAGTCTGAGAGGCTCATAAAGGGGCCCCGGGCCTTGACCTGATTGACAATCTCCACTGCAAGTCCGGTATCGTCCGTGAAGTCATTCGGCGTATCATTATCATCCCAAATCTGCTCATCGGTGAGCCTTGAGAACTTCTCCC
>JBDQHQ010000116.1:0-6648 GCA_040264795.1 Akkermansiaceae bacterium
CACCAAGCTCGATGTCCAAGAAGTGGTCGCTCTCAAGGGCGATGTGGCTCGCGGACAGATGACCATTGCCCGTTGCTACATGTGCCACCAGGTCAACGGCACCGGGGTGGACTTTGGCCCGGCGCTTGATCAGTGGGGCTTGGGCCGCTCGGTGGAAGCCATCGCCACGGCAATCATTCACCCTAACGAGGGCATTGCCCATGGCTTCGAAGGTACTGAGATTATCACCAAGGAAGGCCATACTATTCAGGGCTTTTCGCTCTTTGCCGGAGGCTCCTCTATCCTCAAGGTGATGGGTGGAGGGGAGCTTTCTATCAGTCGCAAGTATATCAAAAGTATCGAGCCACTCGAGAAATCGCTGATGATGTCCGCTGGCCAGCTTGGACTCCTTGCTCAAGATGTGGCTGACATCGCTGCTTACTTACAAGCGGGAGCCCCTGTGGATGCCCAAGCTGTTCCTGTAAGTGTTCCTGTGAGTGCCCCCGTTAAGCCTGCAGCCAAGCCGGCCAAAGCACCAAAGCCGAAAAAAAAGCCCGTGAAATTTGACCTCAATGATCGCAAGGCAGGTCTCACCTACGAGAACGCGCCCAAGATCGTCTGGGGTGACACCACCGGTAAAAAGCGTATTCTGTTCATCGCGGGAAGTACCACGCACCGCCACGGTATTCACGAGTACAAGGCGGGCTCCCTGTTGCTTGCCAAGGCCCTCAATGAAAGTGGCCTGCCCGTTGTCGCCAAAGTGCACTGGTTCAACTGGCCCGAGGACGAGTCCTGCCTGGAGGGTGTGGACACCATCATCGTTTACGCCGATGGGGGTGGAGACTACGGCGAGAAATACGCGGTGCTCGATGAGAAATACAAGCAGGGCACAGCCCTCATGTTCATGCACTACGGCGTGCACCCTACCAAAGAAGTCGGGGAGAAATATTACAACAAGTGGATGGGTGGATACTTCGCGGACGCCTTCTCGGTGAACCCGAGCTGGATTGCCGACATGGTGCCCAAGGACGGTCATCCGGTTGCCCGGGGACTGAGTGGCTCGATCAAGGCCTTTGATGAGTTCTACTGGAACCTAAATTTTGCCAAGGATTGTAAGGACTGCTACCCACTCGCCACGGGAACGCCCACTCCGGAAAACATGGTGACCTATGGTAGCTCCAAGTTCTGGAATAAGGACGCGGCGGACAAGCTGGGAACACCCCAGTCACTGCTCTGGTGCCGTGATCCTGCAGACGCACCTCGCGGTGCAGGATTTGTCGGTGGCCACTTCCACCGCAACTGGGCGATTGATGACTACCGAAAACTCATCCTGAATACGATTGCCTGGGTGAGCAAGGTGGAGGTTCCCAAGGACGGCATAACATCAGAGGCTGTTACTCAGGAAATCCTCAACCAGAACCTGAACCGGCCAGAGTGGCCTGAGCCCGTTGAGCTGCCCACCCCGGATCTACTCACCCAGCCAGGAGGCAAGGTGCCCGAGCTTGGGCCCGATGGACGTGCAGCGCAGAAAAAGCGCAAGCCTGCCAAGAAGAAGTAGACATCGCTCAACCGCCGAATCCTCTACCTAGGCCAATGAAAACATCGACCCGCTTCATCCCGACTGGCATCTTGCTCGCCCTGTTTACCACGCTTAGCCTGGCTGGCGCGGAGGAGGCTCCGGTGATCCGGCTGTGGCCCATTGAGATGGTCGGCGGTGAAGCCAACCGGCTGAAAGAAGAATACCGTGACCGGCGCGGCAGAAAGCAACTTTGCGGTGTTCTCGATCCGAACCTCACCGTCCATCAGGTGAAGAGCGACACAGCCACGCCTGCGGTTGTCTATTGCCCGGGTGGTGCTTACATGGTTCTGGGTTTGCCATCGGATGCGGATATCAAGAACTGGCACGATCTCGGGATCACGGTCTTTGTTCTTAAATACAGTATTCCTGATAAAATGGATGCGGCGTTTAAAGATGTACAACGCGCCATGCGATTGGTGCACCATCAGGCGAGTAAGTGGAATATTGACCCGAACAAAATCGGTCTATTTGGCAATTCAGCAGGTGGGCATCTGTCCGCCCGCTTGACCCAGAACTACGATCAAAAAGTCTATCAGCCGATTGACGAGGCAGACAAAGAAAGCTGCGAACCTAATTATGCCATTTTGCAATGTGCGGCTTATTTTCAAGGCCGGAAAATGGACAAGGACTTCGATGCCGAAATCTTCCACATGAAAAACAAAGTCGCACCCACCTTCCTGACCTATTCCAAGGACGACAAGTTCTGCAAGGGCGGGGTGGCCTACGAAAAGGCCCTCAAAACCGCCGGGGGAAGCATACAGCTGAAGCTCTTTGAGAAGGGAGGCCACGGTATGGGAGGCTGTGATTGGTTCTCAGTCGCAGCACAATGGCTGAAGGAAAACAACTTTACCAAGTAAGGAACATTGATGATTAAAACAACAATACTAACTACATTGCTGTCGTGCTCGATGGCTCTCGTTGTAGGAGCTAAGGAGCCAGAGAAAAAAGCCGACTATCTGGCCAGCAAAAAGAAACATATCGAGTCCCGCGGTAACACCTTTGATACGCAGCAGTGGAGCGATCATTTTGATGCGCAGGATCTCAACAAGGACGGCCTGCTGAGCTCGGAGGAAAAGTCTGCCCACAAGGAAGCGAAGAAGACTTCCAAGGAAGCAGCGCAGAAGACTTCCTCAAAGAGTCCAGCCAAGGCTTCCAAGAAGGACAGCAAGAAAAGTGGCAAGAAAGTGGTTTCATCGGTCATGGCATCGAAGGCCCCCTTCGAGGGCAACCCCGCCACCACTATTTGGTTCTCCCAGCCGGCAGAGGGTTTTTACCAGTCACTTGTCCTCGGCAACGGCCGGGTCGGTGCCATGGTCTATGGTGACCCCAATCAAGAGCGCATCGTGCTCAACGAGGAATCGGTATGGTCAGGCTCCCCTGCGGAGAACAATGTGCCGGGTGGACACCAGTATCTGCCCGAGATGCGCCGCTTGCTCGCTGAGGAGAAATTTGATGAAGCGAATGCGCTGAAGAAAAAAGCATTCCCGGTGAAGAACACGCCAGCATATTCTAACAAGATATCTGCCTTTGGCCGCTTCCAGACTCTGGGCAATTTGAACCTTGAGTTCTCAGGCAATGAGCAGCCCGTGGTTGATTACCGTCGTGAATTGGATCTGAGCACAGGCCTTGCCACCGTGCGCTACCAGCGTGGTGAGCAGTCCTTTACCCGTGAGCATTTTGTTTCCGAGCCTGACCAGGTCTTTGTCTCGCGCTTGAGTGGTCCTGTATCCTTCACGGTATCGATGGATCGCGCGGAGCGGTTTGAGACCGTGGCAGTGGGGGATGGTGTACTCTTGCTCAGTGGGCACCTCAATGATGGTTTTGACAAAGACGGCCTGCAGTATGTCGCGCGCTTGCGTGTGGTTCTTGGTGGCGGTGGTGAAGTGAAAGCGGAGGGCAACAAGCTGGTGGTGAGCAGTGATGATGAAGTCTTACTTCTCGTTGCTGCGGCTACCGATTACCGTGGTATCGCCGGACGTCAGCTGACGGATCCGCTGGCAGCCACAACGGGTGACCTGGACAAGGTAGCGGGCAAGTCCTTCGCAGACTTGCATGCCGCCCAGAAGGTAGACCATGAGAAGTTTTTCAAGCGCGTGAGCCTGAGCCTGCCCGAGACAGAGAACAGCAAGCTGCCTACCGATCAACGCATCGCTGGCTACAAAGAAGGCAAAAAAGACCCCGCACTCGCTGCCTTGTATTTTAACACTGGGCGTTACTTGCTGATCGGCTCATCACGCCCCGGAGGCTTGGCCGCCAACCTACAAGGCATCTGGGCAGAGGAGGTGCACACCATGTGGAATGGTGACTACCACTTCAACATCAACACCCAGATGAACTACTGGCCGGCACTCACCTGCAATATGCTCGAGATGCAGGAGCCGATGAACACCTTCATCGCCTCACTCGTAGAACCTGGCACCAAAACCGCCAAAGCCTACTACAACTCACGCGGTTGGATCGCCCACCGTATGACCAATGTCTGGGGATACACCGCACCGGCCGGCATGGACATTGGTGGTGCCGCCTGGCTCTGCGAGCACCTCTGGGAGCAATACGCCTTTACTCTGGATAAGGAATTTCTCGCCAAGGTCTATCCAGTCATGAAATCAAGCTGCGAGTTCTACCTCGACAACCTCTACGAGGAACCCGAGAACAAGTGGCTGGTTACCGGTCCCTCTGCTTCACCTGAGAACGGCTTCCTACTGCCCAATGGCACGACTGGATCCGGCATTTGTCTGGGACCTACCATTGACTTGCAGCAACTGCGCGAGATCTTCGGCAACACTATCAACGCGGCTAAAATCCTCGGTGTAGATGAAGACCTGCAGAAGGAACTTGCGGCAGCGCGGCCACGCATTGCGCCGAACCAGATTGCCCCGGACGGCGTCTTGCAGGAGTGGCTCAAGCCCTATGTGGAGCGCGAGCCTGGGCATCGCCATATCTCCCCCCTCTATGGCCTGTATCCCTATTATGAGATTACGCCCGAGGGCACGCCGGAGCTTGCCGAGGCCTCGCGCAAGCTGCTCGAGCGCCGTGGTGTAGCCCAGAGCACAGGCTGGTCCAATGCGTGGAAGGTCAACCTCTGGGCACGCCTCGGCGACGCGCAAAAAGCCTGGGACTTTGTCGATCAGATGCTCATTGATAATTGCTTGGACAACATGCTCTGCCTCTTCCGCCCCGTGTCAAACGGAGGTCGCAAAAACCTCTTCCAGATCGAGGCGAACTTTGGCCTCACCGCAGGTATTGCTGAGATGTTGTTACAGAGCCAGCCCGATAGTGGAGCACTCGATGCAAAACCCATCATCCGTATTTTGCCAGCACTACCCGAGGCCTGGCCTACGGGAAAAGTCACCGGCTTGCGGGCACGCGGTGGTGTGGAAGTGGACATCGAGTGGCAGGATGGTGAGTTGATTGATTGCCAGCTTCGCTCGGATCACGACATTGATCTGCTGAAAGTCAGCTATGATGGCACTACGATGGGCATGAGCCTGAAGGCAGGGAAACCTTACAAAGTGTTTGCCTCCAAGGACGCGGAATAATCAGACCCCGATTTCAGGCCAGATGAAAACACAACTCATCATTACGACCCTCATCCTCAGCTTGGCTTGCCCGGCACCCGCCAAGGAACAAGGTGCCACCAAAGGGCACGTAGCCACGCACACCAACGTCAGCTACGGTAAGCATGAGCGCACCGTCTTGGATTTCTGGCAAGCCAAGGGTGAGGGCCCGCGGCCGCTGCTCATCTACATTCACGGCGGCGGCTGGATTAACGGTGATAAGAAAGCCATGAAAAACGCGCAGGCCTACCTTGCGCATGGGATCTCGGTGGCTACAGTGAACTATAGGCTGTTAGATAAGGATGTTACCTTGCCGACTCCCGTGCATGATGCCGCGCGTGCCGTGCAATTTTTGCGCAGTAAGGCGGGGGAGTGGAATATTGATAAAAACAAGATTGTGCTCAGCGGACAGAGTGCTGGCGCCTGTTCTTCGTTGTGGATCGCTTGTCATGATGATCTGGCAAAGCCCGGCTCAAATGACCCGGTGGAGCGTGAGTCTACGCGCGTGCTGGGTGCGGCAGTCAGGATCGGGCAGACCTCAATTGATCCTGTGGTCATCGAGCCATGGATTGGCCCGAATGTCTATCACCCGATGATTTACAAGGCGGTGGGGGAGGATTCGATTGAGAATGCGAAGAAGAATTACGCGAAGCACAAGGAGCTCTACCAGGAGTTCTCAGCGATCAACCACCTCAGCAAGGACGACCCTCTATTGTTTCTTGAATACGACTCCAGATTCGACATGTCCGTGCCTGCAAAATCGATCAACCACGGCATTCATCATCCTGTGTTTGGGGCAAAGTTCAAGGAACAGTCCTCCAAAGTGGGTCACAACAAGGTGGAGCTGATGATTAAGAATCACGATGAGTCGAAGCAGTTCAGTGATGTCGATGACTTTGTGATCAAGACACTCACGGGGGATACTCATGTGCCTGTCAGTGGCAAGATCGTGGCCTCAAGCGACAAGCCAGCCACCATCATCCCCGTGCCATCGAAGCTCAAAAAGTTCATGCCCAAGCGCCACAACGCAAAACTCGCTGAGGCGAAGAAGGGCGACTTTGACCTGGTGATGATCGGGGACTCGATCACCCACAACTGGGAGAGCCAGAAAAACTACAAGGCCGCCTTTGCGGATTGCAAGATGCTTAACCTCGGCTTTGCCGGGGACCGCACCCAGAACGTGCTTTGGCGCATTGAGCATGGTGCCTTGGATGGTATTTCCCCCAAGCTGGTCACCCTGATGATCGGTACTAACCACGCGCACGACCCGCGCAAGGGATTCACTCCGGACAAGCCGGAGGATGTGTTCACCGGCATCAAGGCGATTGTCGCTGAAGTCCGGACACGCTTGCCGGAGGCCAAGCTGATTGTTTTCTCGGTCTTTCCACGCGGGCCAGAGAGCACGCAGGCGAGAGTGACTGCCCTCAATGCCATGCTGCCCAAACTCGCGGATGGCAAACATGTCTTACACATGGACATCAATGAGACCTTTCTCGGCAAGGATGGAGCCTACAACCCGGCACTCTACAAGGG
>JBDQHQ010000117.1:0-6597 GCA_040264795.1 Akkermansiaceae bacterium
ACCGAAAACGCAACAAATAGGCAAACAAATAGGCAAACACGTCCGACACACCAGCATCAGGGACACAGCAGCAGGGACACAGTGGCAAGGGGCTGAGGGGGTCGAGCGATCGTCGTGGGTGCAGTTACACTAATACGTTCTACAGCCTCAGAAAAAATACATTTCAGGTAACCTCGACCAAAGTCAACTCTGACCGTCAGATTCCTATCTGAGGCGGATGTCGGCGCAGTAGTTGCCCCAGCGCAGATGGTAGTCGAGGCGGTCTAAATGGGGTATGAGTTAGGTTATAATATTATTTAAATGGAAACCATCCACGGGCCAAGTTTTACCCTCTGTATCAAGAATGGCAAGCGTCTGACAATCGAGGGAAACCAATTCTGATTTGTTTAGGATCAAGGATATGAATTGACCTTGGGAAATCGAAATTTTGGAAAATTTCTTGCGGGCCATTTCCTCAATGGATGGGTCATTGATATCATCTCCATTCAAGTAGGGCATCGGGAATATCCGTTTCATATTGCCATCACATCCCTCTACGCACGTAAGCATGATTTTGTGTTTTCCTTGATTCTCAAGAGCAAGCACGATCCGATCACTTTCCGTTGTAACTTTTATAGCCAACGGCCCCGTCCCTGATCGTAAGCCAAGCACTCGAAACAGCCAGTCAACTAGCTTTTCAAAGGCGTCATCAACTAGGGTATAAACTAGAGCCAATCCAATCCCTAAAGCCACTATAATAATTGTAATTAAGTCCATGTTTGTTCTGGTTTTGTTTTCATTTTACGTACGATTGATTGAGCGCCTCTCGATATCCAATATACTGGCACGACAACCAAAACGAGGCCATAGGCCCAGCCAAGGCAGAGGGCGACCAATCGCGGGCCTCCATCGTGCGGGTTGAATGGGTGAGCGTATGCCCACTCAACATGGCGGCAGCCGAATTGCCCAGAACGCAACTGCGGCAACAAGCAGAAGGATACGTCGGAGCCACTTTCGCTTCTGCAAAGAGGCGAATATCGTAATGAGGGCTGGAATTGCAATGAGGGGCAACAAATAAGGATTCATTTTTTAGATTCGGCTGCTGAGGACTGACTTCTGTTTGTTGGCGTTCGCGGTGCGAATGTTGCTGTCGACGATTGCAGCATCAACATGCTCTGCACCGAGATACTTTGTGATTAAACGCCTTGACTGTTCAAACATTGAAATGGCCTTCTCGTACTCTCCTCGTGCTGCGTAGATAATGCCGAGATTATTCAACGCTGCAGCCACTGTTGGTGAGTCCCCTTTTTTTAACCGATGAGTTAACTTGGCTGTGTCTTCAAGCAAGGATGCAAAGTCCGTAGCAAGCCCCTCTACCTCTTGCAGGGCGAGAAACTGCTGCTTCCTTGCTTCAATCGTCACAATCGCCGGACGATCTGGAGAGGCCCATTCTTCTCGTAATTCAGCATGTTGCCTTGCCTTCATAAAAACAACGAAGACAACCAAACCAATCGGAACGGCCAACCCTACCCATTTGTATGTATTCATTGTTTTCCTACTTGGTGTAATTCCAACCTCACCACGCCATTATGTTGAGGTCTGGGGCGGATATCAGCGCTGTAATTCCCCCAACGAAGATGGTAGTCGAGGCGGTCGAGGTGGTAAAGGTAATACTTGGTGTCGCGGTATTGGCCGTAGCGGGCGGAGGTGTTTTTGCCGTCGCCATGGATGGTCAGAGCGAGCTTGGCATCCTCATCGGTGAGGGTGTAGTGGGTCAGGGCTCGCTTGGCGGCGATGGCCTCAAAGGTGAGTAGCTTGCCTGCTGGTGGATCCCAGCCCATGAAGTAGAAGTCCCAGTTATCTTTGTGCCAGGGCTGGGTCGGCTTCTCTGCCCAGGTAGCGCGTGCCTCGGAAAACAGGGGGATGCTGCCAGTAGGGGCCCCGATGTGGCCTAGCGGGTAGCTACTCCAGTAGGCCTCTTTATCCCAGCTGAGCTGGTCGAACTGGTCGCTGGTCTGGAACTTGATGCCAACTTCCAGATCAAGCGGGCCTTGCCTGGAGACCTTGCCCTCCGGCTCTGGTAATGGAGGGATGTCCTCGAAGAAGTATTTCACATCGAAACGCCCTTGCTTGCCAAAAGTGAATACATAGTGGACATCCATTTCAGCGAATGTTCCACGCACGTTGATTTTGGTCGCGTTTTCGTCACGATTGACGTGCATCTTGGTAAACTGCCAAGCGTCAATGTCCGGGCTTTCGTAGAGGTCCGATCCCATGGTCCAGCTTGGTTTGCTGCCAACCTCTGGGTTGATGCCTTTGATCATGTATTCCTCTTGCTTGAAGATGTGAGGGAAGGGGCCGACCAGAGGAATGGTTTGTCCGGCTTTGGTGATGCTTTGCATCAGGCCCGTGGTTTTATCCATGCGGTATTGCACACCATCTCCCTGCATGACGAATTCATTTCCTTCCGTGGAGACGGTGGGCATGCCCTGGATTTCCGGGGTGAGAAGAGCGGGCTTGGTTCCCAGCGAAATCTTGTAGTGGTCGATGACCTGCCCGGCGCTGTCGAGGAATGAGATGCCTATTTCCGTGCCTGTTTTCCAGTCGTCTGCGGGGAGCTTGATATGGCCTTTCTGGTGTGGCTCGATAGCAGGGAGGGCGGGTTCTGAGGTTTTGCCATTATAGGAGACGAGGAGTTTGACTTCGTTCAGAGAGGTGTGGTCAAAGCGGTTGTAAACAGGCAGGGTGATGGGCTCGTTGGGCACGACTTCCTTGAGCTGGGTTTGGAGTAGGCGGATCGGGCTGTAGGCCTTTTTCACATTCCAGAACTCAGGTTTGTGGCGGCGCCACTCATCAATAATTCCCCAGCGGGCAGTACCGGTGATGTTGCTTTTTTTACCGGTGACGACTTGTTTGGCCTTGGCGGGTGGCAGCATGCGCATCGCGCCCTGGGTCGGGATCTTGGTGGGGTCTTCGACGATGGTCATGTCATCGACAAAGTTCCAGATGGCGGCTCCCACACTGCTGTCAGCGGGGAAGAGGTTAGCCCATGCCTTGTCAATGCTGCGTCCCCAGTAGTCGCGGGAGTTGGTGTCGTGCAGCCAGAGTTGCGCGGTATGGCCAAGCACATGCATCCATTCGTCGTAGATGGTGGGTAGAGGGTTTTGAGTGAAGTCTGCATCCCATTCCGGATAATGACCGCTAAGGACATCGTAGCTGTTGTGCTCCTTGTCCTTTTTTACCTGATAGGATGCAATCACGGGACGGGATGGGTCCTGCTGATGCGCGTAGTCATAGGAGGCCTGGAAGTTGGCACCATAGACGCTTTCGTTACAAATCGACCAGAGGATGACGGAGGGGTGGCTGCCGTAGTTGAGCAGGGTCTCGCGCAGTTGGTTGGTGAAGAGTTTTTCATACTGCGGGTCATCGTTCATGCCGACCGAGGGGCGGTTGGCTTTACCACAATCTAGCACGGCGGTTTCCAGGGTGACATAGAGGCCAAGCTGATCGCACTGCTCGATGAAGCCGTTACCGGGAGGGTAGTGGGAGGTGCGCACGAAGTTCATGTTCGCCTCCTTGAATAGCTCGGCATCGCGCTTGTCGATAGCGAGCTCAGGGACAAAACCCTTGAGTGGGTTGACCAGGTGGCGGTTGGCGCCGCGGAGTTTCACCACCTTGCCATTGATCAGCATGTTTTTCTTTTCATCAAAGCGAATGTCGCGGAAGCCGATTTGTTTGGAGTAAACCGCGGTCGCTTGGCCGGGGGTAGTGCTGGTGACTTGCAAGCGGTAGAGCACGGGCTTCTCAGCGGTCCAAGTCTGCGGAGCGTTGACTGGGGCAGTGAAGGTGACTTGCTTTTCACCCAAGGCACAGGAGTTCGGCGAGAGCGGGATTTCTTTTCCGCTAGGATCAAAGAGCTTGAAGGTGGCGACACCCTCGGTATGCGGGGTTGCAACTTGACCGATGATGGTGAGCTGCGCTGTTTTGCCATCTTCTGAGAAAGGAGAAGAGACGATGGGGAACTCAAAGAAGGTCTTCGGCCGTGCCTGCAGGGAGACACTGCGCACCAGACCACCAATGGGGCGCAGGCGCTTGCCGTTGAAGGCGATGTCCTTGGATTTATCGGTTAGTTCAAGAGAGATCCAGGCATCCTCACCCGGCTTGACCACGGAAGTAATATCACATTCCCACGGGGTCCAGCCGCCCTGGTGGTCGCGGATAAATTGGCCATTCACCCAGACGCGCGTGTAATCATGCGCGCCTTCAAAGCGCAGACGAATCTGCTGGCCGGCGAAGTCTGCCGGAATGGAAATTTTTTTCTTATATGCGAAGGGGAGGTCTTCTTTGATAGCATGACCTTCACGGAAAACGTCCCCGGGAACGGGCATGGTTTTCCAGCCGGTCAGCGCGCCCTCTTCTTTCCAGAAGTCATTGGGCGCCGGCAGTTGGAAGTGCCACGTGCCATCCAGTGACACGTCGGGAGTTTTGACCCCATCCAGTTGATCCAGCGATGAGGCCTGCAGGCCGGCCACCAACGATGCGATCAAGCTCGCGAGTGCTATTTTACATGTTCTCATATTTATACGATTGATTCTTCTTTTATAAAATTACTCTGCTTTGCTGGACAGCTTGGCTTTGCGCCGAGCCACGTCGCCAGGGCCGCCCCACATTTCAGTCTTCGCTTTTTCCAGATCGCAATGGGGGTTTTTCTGCGGGATGACGGCATCCACATCCTTAAGCCAGGCATCCAGCAATAGATTCAACTCTTTGGTCACCTCTGGATTTGAGTGGCTTATATTTTGCGTCTCGGAGGTGTCGTGCTGGAGATTGAAAAGCTCTGTCGAACCGCTGTCATAATGCCTGATCAGCTTATAGTTGCCTTTGCGCACCACGCTGGCCGGCACACTGGGGGCATTGTCTCGGTAGTGCGGGTGGTGCCAGAATATCGCCTTGTCCACGTTAATCCGCTTGCCGGCCAGCGCATTGAAGAAGCTTTGGCCATCCGTGTGCTGTTCCGGCTTAAGAGGCAATCCTGCGAGCTGCAGCATGGTGGGATAGATATCGGGAGTGTTGACCAGTTCCGTGCTTTTGGAGCCCGGAGCAATGTGTCCGGGCCATTTCACGATGAGAGGCTCTTTAATGCCTCCTTCGTAGATGCCGCCCTTGTATCCTTTGTACGGGTAGTTGGAGGTGCAGGTGTGTCCGCCGTTGTCGGAATAAAAGAGTACCACCGTATTGTCCGCAAAGCCGTTGTCTTTGAGAGCCTGCATTAAACGCCCGACATTGTCATCGAGGATCTTGAGCATCGCCGCATAGTCCGCGCGCTTCCAGTGCTGCGTTTTTTTCTTTGCTTCAAAGTATGCAATGCCTTCCTCGCGAGCGATGATCGGCATGTGCACCAGGTAGTACGACATGTAGATCAGGAAGGGTTGTTGATGGCCGCCGTCCCATTGTTGCCGTTGTATGCCGATGAGCTCAGCCGCCTTTGCCGTGAATACATCGGTGATGGTATCGCCCTCTTTCCCACTAACATTCTTTTGCTTTTTCTTGAAAGGATAGAAGCGATTGGCTTCGCTTTGCTGCGCGCCGTATTCCTGCTCAAAGCCAAAGTCGGTCGGACTCCCCTTCCCCAGATGCCATTTGCCGAAGAACCAGGTGGCGTAGCCGCCCTCTTTCAGAGCCTGGGCAAAGGTGACCTCTTCAGGCTGCAGAAACTGCTGTTCCGGAGGGGCGGTGACGACATTCTTAAATTGAGGCTGGATCTGCCCCGGCAGAAAGTCGGTGAGCCGGAGGCGGGCGGGATATTTCCCCGTGAGAATGCTTGCGCGTGTCGGCGAGCACACCGGGCTCGCTGCATACGCATCGGTGAACAGCATCCCCTGCCGAGCTAGTGCGTCGATGTTGGGCGTTTCGTGATAAGTATTGCCGTGTTCCAGACCGTAGCACCCGAGATCGGTGATGCCCAGATCATCGGCGAACAAAATGACGATATTAGGCGGTTCGACCGCACTGACGCTAACGGTGAATCCCATAGAAAGAGCACTGGCCCAGCAGATAATTTTTTTGATCATTTTTTAGATTCCGGTGGTGAGAATTTATTTCTGTTTTCGTTTATCCAGAGCGGTAACGATGGAGTCGGCCACTTTCTTGCCGAGAATATCACAGGCCGCTTTGGTGTAATGAACATCACCGGGCTTTTTGAATAATTCTAGATCAAAGCCTTGGGTCAACTCATGAAGATTATTGATGGCGATCCGCTCTCTATCCATCACCTCTGCGGCAATTCCATTGTACTTTATTTCATCTCCGGGAAACCGGCTGGGTTCGTTCTCAGGCACAACCGTGGTGGAAGCCCAGATCAGTGTATTTCCAGACTTCTTCAGCTCAGTGACGATGAATTCCAGATTCTTGCGATATTGCTCTGGCGCAACCTGAGCGGCACCGTTCTGCTTGTCCTTCAGGCCATCACCATCTCGATAGCTGATGTCATGCAGGCCGGCATTGAAATGAATGACATCGTATTTTCTGCCATTGATCCATTTTGACAGCTGCGTCCGATTCCATGTCGATGGTCCGCAATTGGTGATGGGACGGAAAACATTCGCCTTTCCCTTCAGT
>JBDQHQ010000118.1:0-6536 GCA_040264795.1 Akkermansiaceae bacterium
GCATTGTCCTCACGCGAGATACGGACTGGTCAGCCCAAGGAGCCGATGTCATTCACTCAGCTGATGAGCTGAAAAATATCGATCTCATCAATCCGGAAGTTTTCATCATTGGTGGCGCTCAGGTTTACAATCTCTTTCTCCCCCTCACTGACGAGCTTCTCGTCTCCCATGTTTACCAAGCTTACAGTGGTGACACCTATTTGCCACCCTTTGAAGAAGAGTTTCCCAATGTTACGGTTGAGGAAGTATACGAGACCTTCGAACTACGTCGCTACACCCGCTGAGCAAAAGCTAAGCCGCTAGTGATTTTCCATCAATCTGGCGACATGCTTCGCTAGCATGTCCGCCTCAAGATTCACCTTTTGGCCAATCTCAGCATCGCTGAGACGCGTCTCTTGCATGGTGTGAGGAATAATCCAGAAGACCGCACTCTCTGCCTTAAGCTCAGCAATGGTCAAGGAGATACCATCGATCGCAAGGGACCCCTTCTCAATGCAGAGACTTTGAATCCCCTTTGGCAAGGATATCTCCAAGCGGTAATCTTGGCCGTGGGGGGAGAGCTCAATGATGAGCCCCGTGTCATCAACATGACCCTGAACGAAGTGCCCGCCAAAGCGATCGCTCGCAAGCATGGCACGCTCAAGATTCACCAATCGACCCTCGCTCAACTCTCCAAGCGAGGTCACATCGAGTGTTTGCCGGAGCAGGTCAAAGCTGGCCGTCTTTTCATCGTGCCCAACGACGGTCAAGCAGCAGCCATTGACCGCCACAGAATCACCATCGGCAAGCTCACCGGCAAAGGGCAACTCGACCGTAAGTCTGGCCTGGTCACCACGGGACTGGATGGAGCAAACTTTGCCCGTTGCTTCAACAAGTCCCGTAAACATAATACAAATTCGAATCAGTGCTTGAATTCCTCGACTGCCTCTGCCACGGGCTTAGCCTCATCCAACCCGAAGATCTTATCCTTCTCAGAATCCGGATAAAGCATCATTATCAATGAAACAATGACCGTTGGGATGAAGGCACCCATAAATAACTTACCAGGAGCAATTCCGTCTCCAAAGAAACGGTTCAACAGCGCTTGACCAGCAGGGTTCGGGGCATTAGCAATCACCGTGAGACCCCCACCACATACAGCACCGGCAAGCACCGCATATTTCAAATTGGCACCAAGCCCATCTACCTGGCTGGCAAGAAAGGTAATCGCCGCGTTGTCGTTAAAGGACGTGAGCACTACAGAACCAACAAACAGTGGCACTTCTGAGAGGCTTGTAAGGACAGGCGCCAGCCACCAGCCCTGCAAGCCACCGTGAATAACAAGGCCTGCAAGAAAGAAACCGACCAGGATTGGCCCGCGTAGCTGAATATTGAACTGGTGGTGCTCGGTCGCCTGACGGAACGCTAGGAAAAACAGGAAACCGCCGATGAAAATCGCAGGTGTGTGGGCAAAATAAACGGTCCAGCCCATGAATAGCAAGTGGGTGATGGTGATCCAGAGTGGAATCGGTCTGTTGTGGTCATCGCTCAGGTCACCTTGACCATCTCCATCATGATCTTCCAACCCGCCGGAGAGCGCGCGCAGTTCCTTGCGGAAAAACAAAAAGTAGATAGCTGTAGAAATGAATATACCTATCACCGCTTTGTTGCCGTAGTGCAGAAGCATATCCATCGAGGACAAATCCCACTTATAAGCCACCATCAAGACCGGTGGAGCGGCAAAATTAGTCAACACACCACCCACGGAAATATTGACAAACAACAGACCCAGGGTGCCGTATGCCAGCTTGGGGCTGGGCTTGAGCTTGTAAAACTTCTTGGCCAGCAGCATAGCGGCAATGGTCATCGCTCCCGGCTCGGTGATAAAGGACCCAAGTATGGGTGCCACGATGAGAATCGACAACCACCATGCCGCTGGAGTCTCCTTACCGAATCTAGCGAAAAAACTCAACGCGTTCTCTGCGAAACGCAACACTGGGCGCGTTGATGCAAGTGCCATGATAATCACCACGAACATCGGCTCAGTGAAGTTCACCCTGGAGATGTAACTTTTCACCGCTTCCACGTCGTAGAAGCTCATCATCGCCCCCATCAAAACCAGCACCCAAATGCCGAAGATCGCTTCAATTTCTCCCAGAAAATGGAGCATGGTCGCCTTAAAGCTCACCATATCCTTGGCTTTGGCGGGCTCACCCTCGGCATTCTTTTGCCGCCGTATCTCTGCATCGTGCTCATGCTGCACCTTGTGCGCATACTTGGTAATGGGTACTGCAAAAAAGGTGTGAACAATGGCGAGGACAAAGATGATGGAAGCTACCAAGAGAAAGGGTTGCTCCTCTGCACGGTAGCTGATTTTGTCCCATATGCCACTGATCCCCTGACTGGATTCTTCCACTGAAAAAGCGTCCATGCGTTTCTGGAATTTGGGTATATCGTTTGCATTGCCACCAGCAGCCATGGCAAGCGGGGCTGCAAGTAACGAGACAAGAAAAACAAAACTTGGGATAATCTTCTTCATGGGCGGCATTCTCCTTATCACAGGGGGCGACCATGACAATGGCTAACTACCCAAAAATAGCCCTCCCTCAGCCAAGCTTCCCCCTTTAATCGCGAGTAGATTTAGCGTAGAATCAGTCAAGTGCAGCAAATCGCCCATAAAGTCAGACAGCAAATTGCCGACTGGCGCCAGACTATTGCCCGTGAGCTTTCAGGAGAGACTGTGGGAGGGCTGAGTGGCGAAAATCAGGTGGAAATCTACTACGATGGTGACCGAGTGTTCGGCGCCATGCTTGACGCGATCAAATCAGCCAAATCGCACATCCATCTGGAAATGTATATGTTTCTCTCCGACACCATCGGAGCAAGCTTTGCCGAGGCTCTATCCGCAAAAGCGCGTGAGGGTGTGAGCGTCAGGGTGATCTATGACTCCATCGGCTCATCTGCAGCTGACCCCATGCAATGGGCTCACATGCGAGATGCAGGGGTCAAGATCATCGAATACAGACCTGTGGCACCTTGGAGAAAACGTGCCGGCATCTTCGGCAGAAACCATCGTAAAAACCTCATCGTTGATGGCACGACCGGCTTCACCGGTGGCATGAATATTGGCGACCCATGGTCACCGGAGCAATACCGTGAAAACGCGTGGCGTGACACCCAGATCCGACTCATTGGGCCGGCTGCCAATCACCTCGATACCCTCTTCGCTGACAGTTGGAAATACTGCACAGATGAAACCCTTGAACTCGTCGAGTCTGACAGTATTCCAAATAGAGAGCTGACATCTCAAGTAACCGAGCTAGGCGGATGCCGCTGCATGGTCGTAGGAAGCCGGGGACTTGGCAGCAGGAAACAAATCCGCAAGCTCTTCTCTGTCCATCTCGACAAAGCCCGCCATAGCGTCAAAATGACGATGCCTTATTTTGTCCCCCCCAGACGTCTAAGGAAATCCATGCGCCGCGCCAGCCAGCGTGGAGTCAACATAGCCTTGCTGCTACCAAGGGACTCGGATGTTGCCGTTGTTGACTGGCTACGCGAGGGACTTTACCCGAGTCTTCTAAACTGGGGCGTGCGTGTGCTGGAATACCTCGGCCCGATCCTGCACGCCAAGACCATGGTTATTGATGATAATGTTGCCATCGTTGGCTCTAATAATTTTGATATCCTCTCAGTCCTCATGAACCGGGAAACAGCCATTGTGATCTTTGATGATCAAGTCGCAGAGGAGCTCAACCGGCAGTGGGAAAACGACCTCATGCTCTCTGAGCGAGTTGCCAGTGACTGGGAAGGACTCAGACCCTGGTGGCGGTTATGGCTTGCAAAGCTAGGCTGCTTTTTACTCAGAAGGCTTTGAGGCGGCACGACCCCTCGTCATGCCACCCCAATGATCTAGCGTTCTATCTGGATGACTCTCACTTCACCTTGCGCACCAGATCCGAGAACTCCGTCCGCAGGCCTTTGGCATCATCACCCCTTCCCTGCTCAGCAAGCTGCCGGACCAGCTCGTAACTCCCTTGCCCTGCGTGTTCGCTTTGACGTTGCAGCATACCGAAAAGCGCTACCCCTGAAGCAAACTTAAAGTCGTCACTGGACTGTTGCCAGTTTTTGTCGCCATCAACAACCGCTGTATCAAAATAAGTGCTCTCGGTTTCCTTGGTGGCTTCGGGCTGCTTGTAGGCAAGCTTTACGGTTAGCATCTCAGGACTCTCGACTAGATCCCGCTCGGCTGGCTTTGGCGCCTTCTTACCCTTCTGGTATTTCAAATCATCCACGGCAGAGACTTGCTCAGCCGCGTTGCCCGGCACGACTTCATAGAGAGCAGTCACCGTGTGCCCTGCCCCGATCTCGCCGGCATCCACGCGCTTGTCGCGGAAGTCCTCAGCCTTGAGCATTCTGTTGGCATAGCCAATCAAGCGATAGCTTTTGACTTTGGCAGGATTGAACTCGATCTGGATCTTCACATCCTTGGCAATGGTCACCATGGTTCCCATCATGTCATCGAGAAACACCTTGCGGCCTTCCCTGAGACTATCGATGTAGAAGTAGTTTCCATTCCCCTTGTTGGTGATCTTCTCGAGCATCGCATCATTAAGATTGCCTTGACCAAAGCCCAAGACACTCAGGAACACCCCGCTCTTGGCTTCACGCTCAACCATGTTGACCAGCGCATCTGTGCCAACAACACCGACATTGAAGTCCCCGTCTGTGCCGAGGATCACGCGGTTGACACCTCCTTTGACAAAGTGCTTTTTGGCCATCTTGTATGCCAGCTCGATACCGGCTCCACCATTGGTAGAACCCCCTGAGCGGAAGTTATTGAGCTTATCCAAGATCGTCTTGCGGCCCTCGTCATTGACATGGGTCGGTGGCAAGGCAAGTCCTTGGGCACCCGCATAAACAACGATACTTACCGAGTCATCAGCATTCAGTTCCTTGAGCAGAATCTTCATCGAATCCACCAACAAGGGAAGCTTGTCCTGGTTATTCATGGAGCCTGAGACATCGAGCAAGAAAACAAGGTTAGCTGCGGGTCGCTCGGTTTTAGCAACATCCTTACCCTGCAATCCCACCTTCACCAGGCGATGCTCGCTATTCCATGGGCATGATGCCGTCTCCACATTGACACTGAAAGGGTGTTCGCCCTCAGGCTGTGGGTAGGAGTAACTGAAATAGTTAATCATCTCCTCAATCCTCACCGCATCTGCAGGCACCGAACGCCCCTCTTGAATCATGCGCCTGATATTAGTGTAGGATGCGGTATCGACATCAACCGAGAAGGTCGAAAGCGGATCCTTCCATGGGGATTTGAAACCATTGTCCACGAGCGCACCGTATCGATTGGCTTGCTGCCGTATTGCAGGAGCGCCAACTTCCTTCCGGCCTGGCAGCCTTACATCTGCCTCCAAAGCCTGACCAAAGTCATCTCCGTCAGCGAAATCATATAACTCAGCCGGAGCAGCAACACTTGGAGCAGCGACCTTTACCTTGGATGAGCTATTGGCAGCTAGGACACGAGCCATCGATGAAGATGGACTGGATGAATCAATCGCGGGGGCCCCCTCCAATTTTCTACCAAGCGCTTCCTCGCTCATACGGCCATCCTTTTTGGCTTGCACAGAAACACTGTCAGCATCCGGCACCTTGGTCATCACTTCTTGCTGCACTTTTCCGGGCGCCACCTTTCCTGCTGCCCTGCGCTCAAGCGGATTTTCAGCTTCATGAGTGGCAAGCGCAGTCTTTTCCTTCTGCAAGCTTTGCTGCCAACCGTAGAAACCCACGGCAGCTACCGTCAGGCCGGCTGCCACCTTGAGACCGAGACCCAGTGCCCGGCTTAATTTGTTAGCCCTATCAGCACCGTGATGCTCAATAGAGCTCATTGAGATCACCTTGTCCTCCTCATCCAGGCGCTCTTCCAGTGATTGGAGAAACGCATCATCATCTTCAGCTCCCTTTCGGGCATGCTCTCGCAACAGAGCATCGATCATTTTTTCATCCTTGTTCATTGTCGTTGATTTTTTTATACTTTTAAAGTTCTTGGTTCGTCGCCAGCTCGAGACAATCCCGAAGACCAGCTCGGGCACGTTCCAGACGTTTGCGTAGTGCCGCACTGCCGAGGCTCAGCACATCGGCTGCCTCATCACTCGTGTAGCCGTCGTAGTAAAAAGCCTTCACCGCTTCTGCTAGATTTTCAGGCAGCTTTTTCAAACAAAGCTCCAGCCGGGCAAAGACACCCCCTTGATCGGCGATGCCATCCCACTGTTTTGCATCAGCCTCAAGATGCTCCAGCACCTCGTCATCCAATGCCACCTGCCGAGCATTTTTGCGCATCGACTCCTTCCACTTGTTTCTGACGATCCCCCGCATCCACGAACCAAAGTCACGCGTTACATCGAAGGTTTGCAGATTCCGCCAAGCCACCACAAAGGCATCTTGCACGATATCCCTTGAGGTGTGCTCTTCTTTGGTGAGTGCCCGCGCATAAGCGAGCAAACTCCGGTGCTGCTCCCTCACCAGTCTGGAGAAGGATTCCCGGCTCA
>JBDQHQ010000119.1:0-6505 GCA_040264795.1 Akkermansiaceae bacterium
AACGCAGGCTTTGAAATATCATGCGGGAACCTGATAGCACGAATGGATGCAGATGACCTGTCCCGCCCTGAGCGGCTGGAGCGCCAGCTCGAAAAACTGCACAAGCATCCGGAACTTGGAGCTGTTTCATGTCTTGCTCACTTTGCTGGCAACAACAAAACAGCAGCAGGCTATGCTCACCACGTGGACTGGACCAACCGCCATCTCAGTGACGAAGAAATCGCCCTGAACCGTTTCATCGACATCCCCTTTCCTCACCCCACCCTGATGTATCGCAGGGAACTTATCGAACAACACGGACCCTATCATACCGGAGACTTCCCCGAGGATTACGAACTCATTCTCAGGTGGCTAGCCGCCGGGGTCAATATTGGCAAAGTAGATCAAATACTCTACGATTGGCATGATCCACCCACGCGTCTCTCTCGCAATGATGAGCGTTACGCCATGGAGGCCTTTCACCGATGCAAGGCTCCTTACCTTGCCGAGGCCATTCGACAAAGCGAATGCCACGATCGCGAACTCTGGATATGGGGAGCAGGTCGCCCGGCAAGAAAAAGTGCTCGCTACCTCGAAAAGGCATGGAAAAAAGCCTCAGGCTTTATCGACGTGGACCCGATTAAAATCGGCAGAGAACTTCACGGCAAACCCGTGATCTCAGCCGACGACCTGCCGCCCGCAAAACAAGCGGTGATTGTCAGCTACGTCGGCACGCGTGGTGCCGGGGACTGCATTCGCAAGGAACTCAGTGATCGGGGAAGAACGGAAGGGCGTGACTTTTGGATATGCGCCTAGCAGAGACTGAATAGCTATTATTTGCCCTGGGTCCGCACCCACATACTCATGTGAATGTGCGCGCGGCTGGACTCAAAGTCCCAGACCATTCCTGGAAGTCCGCATTTAAAATCCCAACGGCCACCATCAATGCAACGCTTGGCCGGCGCCTCGTGATAATAAGCAAGCCGTGACTTCTGCCACCCACCGAGACTTTCGTGGAGTTTGTTGATGCGCTGACGAATCGGCAGCGTGAAAATTTCCAGACGGTGCTCCCACGCCCGCTTTATCGCGTCCCGGCCTTTTTGATTGAGGCTGACAAACATCACACCCTCGTCTTCTGGCATCGCTCTACCGGCAATGCCTTTCTTATCCAATATCAGTGCCCGCTCATCATCAATAAGCTTCCATGCCCTGATCAGCAACTCCTCGTCCTCACGCCACAGCGATGGAGGATTGGCACCTAACAAAATAGGGCCAAACTCCCCAGCCTCTCCATCGATCAATTCTAGCTGAACAATCGTCAGATGGTGCTCAGCCAGGCGGAAAGCAAAGTCCCCACCCCTCGGGTCTCCGAAGCATGTGATCCAGTATTTACCCAAGGCATCTCCCCCATCTTCAGAATCCTGGGCAGCCACCGCATTGGCCATCTTCCAGCCCTGTGATGACAACACCAATCGCAAGGCCTTTTCCATGGCACTCCTTTGCGGCGCGCTGAGCTGGCTGATTTGAATGCCAGGACGTTTGCCTCCGGGATAGTGCATGCGCCAGCGGCGCTCGTCCTCAAGGTCAAGCAAACAAGAACCGGCCTGCTTTCTATCCAAGCTATTGAGAAACGCACTCACCTGCTTGCGAAAATCCACTTCAAAATCCCCCGCGCAGACAGGTGAAATGCAAACCAAAACAACAACGATATAACGCAATACCCATTTTGTTAATGCAGTCATAGATACTACACTAGGAGAAATCTGCGCCATCTGGCTAGTCGCTTTTTTATGGGGCACCAGCTGGTTTGGCCACATCAGGCATGAAAGCCGGGCATCTCATCAGCAACCTGATCAACCCGGTAATCGCTTAAACTGGCACTTTGCGCCCACTCCGGCCAGCGTTTGATCGAATCGAGAACCTGATCAATAATATCATCGATCTTGCGCACACTTTGACTTTCTCCGAGCTGCTTCAAATCTGATCGACCAACGTCTACGCACTTGCCGTTGACGGACGCCGCCCGCATTCCACTGGCAAGCGGGTTAGTTGTGCTGGTCAGATCATAAGCCGGTGAAAGTGTCCACTGGCCATCCGGCTCCATTAAAAAGGCGTGATTCTTGGCGTGATCATCATCGTTACCAGCCAGGACATTGAAACAAGCACGCCTGAATATTTCCTCCACGCAGAGCTCACTCCCTGTCAGCACCCGCGCCAGATCCATGAGTTGGCCATACTCTAGCCCCTCGCGTATCGCAGTGTGTGACAGACCCGAATAAGTGTGAATATGCCTTCTGGTTTCTCCCGGTCTGTCAAAGCGCTTTGACAGGAAGTGAAACATGCCACTGTCACATTCTAACAGATGTGTTTCCGCCATATTGATTCCAGCACCTCGCGCCATCAGTGAGAAAGCGTATTCCTCCTTGCCGTGCTGATAATCGGTATCGAGATCAAACTTCAACAGCCAGCGCTCAAATCCATCAGGCAAGTCTCCACCTCCTGCCATAGTGCGTGAAAAGTCCTTATTAAACCCGAGCAATACCTTTGGCTGCGCACCACCGGGAGATAAGCCTGAGCGCATTAGCCCTGGTAATATTTTCTCTGTGCGTCCATGCAAAAAAGATGTGGCGTTATTGACAAGGTCGGCAACCTCGACGGTCAACTCATCACGGAAATCACCTGTAGTTATCGGAGGCTGATAACCGATAGCTCCCATGGCATGACCACCTGCACAGGCAAGTTTCTGCAGAACCCCAACACTTGTCCACGGAATCCCCTTGTCCTGAAAAAACCGTTTCATCATCTGCTGCCCCCACCAATCCGGGAGACTGTCAGCAAACAGACCGAACAATTGACCAAAATCGGGAGTGGGAGTTGTGACGGAGCCGTGGGTGGAATTCGGCAGATAAACCGGAGAGAGCTCGAGCTGCCCGGATCTCCATTCCTGGGTGTACTCAAAAAAAATGCGGCCGTCTGATGCCTCAGCGAGATGCCCGATGGTGGCTTTTTCTGGACCACCCGTATATTCGACTTCAATTTTCATTACCTCCTCGGCCTCCTCACACCTTGTGCTTTCCTTACGGATTTGTCGTTATCAAGATCACCCAACTGCTTGGATACCCGCGCAGCCAATCCACTGCGGACTTGCCGCCGAGGGGCCCGAAGCCTCTTGGTACGTTCCACAGCTTCGAGTGATTGATAAGTCCTCTGACTACTGAACAAATGACGCAGATCCGCATCCAGACCGAGGACCACGGCCACTTTAGCGAGCCTTTGAAGCGAACCTTTGCCCTGCTGCTCCATGAGCTTCAAGGTGGAAAGACTTACCCCCGAGCGCTCTGAGAGTTCCTGCTGGGTCATGCCCATTGCCAGGCGCTGAAGACGAATGCGGGCACCGATCGCCTGGACCAAGGCATCGGGATTACGGAATTTAAAAGCTTCTATTTTGTCCATGAGACCTGATTTTGGGTCACTACGGATAAAATATCAACTATTATAACCATATCTTTTTTGATTGCCAGTTCCCCACTTTCACGCCAATGACCTGATATGCAAATTCACTCAGCAGACTTTGTCACCAGTTCACCTGATCTCGACAACTGCCCTGAGTCCGGCCTTGCTGAATTTGCCTTCATTGGCCGGTCCAATGTCGGCAAGTCATCGCTGATCAATACCCTTACCCAGAAAAAAGACCTCGCCATGGTCTCAGCAACCCCGGGCCGCACGCGGCTGATCAACTTTTTCCTCATCAACCGAAAGTGGCACCTCGTTGACCTTCCCGGCTACGGTTACGCCAAGGCATCAGGCCACCAGCGCAATAAGTTCAACGAATTTGTATCCGACTACCTACTCAACCGCACCAACCTCAGCTGCGTCTTTGTGTTGATCGACTCACGACTGAGCCCACAAAAAATCGATCTCGAATTCACCCAATGGCTGATGGAGCATGAAATACCCTTCGTTCTGATATTCACCAAGACTGACAAAATCAAAGCAGGCGTCCTCAAGCAAAACATGGCGCTCTTCTTTGAGGCCATGAGTGAGTTCTGTGACGGATTACCACGCAGCTACGACTGCTCTGCAAAAACAGGAGAAGGCCGCAAACAGATCCTGGGCTTTGTCGAGCAAGCACTCTCAAACCACTAGGCAACAATGCCGAAGTCAGAAAGCGCCTCAAGAATTTCCTCACGCGCGTTACCAATCTCAGGCATTGGCTTGCCGGTGAGTTGCTCCGCCTTACTCTTGTAGAGCTCACTAGTTGTCATCAGGGCCTCGACCGGCACCTTGAATGATTTACCCAGCTCATCACGCTCATCCATACGCTCCTTGTTGAGCAGCACGTCTGCCTCTGGAACCGAGTCACAGAGGAATTTGCGAAACATCTCCTTGGAGTTCTCAACGATGTTACCCTGAGCATAGGCATCCGCATCCCAGTAGCGTGATGAATCCAGTGTGCCCACCTCATCGATGTAAATCATGGAGTATCCATCTCCAGACGCATTGGGAATGTAGCCAAACTCAAATTTGGTATCCACCAGCAGCTGACCTACCTCTGCCGCCTGATCAGATATGATTTTAAACCCCTCGGCGAGCAGTCTTTCATACTTGGAAACATCATCAGCTGCTTGGAATGCAAAGGCCTCGTAATTTTGAATAATCTGCTCGCGCGTTACATCGACATCGTCCTTCTCAGGCACCCCCTCAATGCCGCTAAGAATACCCTTCGTTGATGGCGTGATCAGCAAGTCATCCAACCTCTGACCGTTCTCCAAGCCATCAGGGAGTTCAATACCACAAATACTGCGCTCACCCCGGGCATAACCGCGCCACATGCTTCCAGTGATGTATTGACGGGCAATGCCCTCCACCATCACGGGTGCTGCCTTCTGCACGATCCACACCAGAGGATGGGGTGACTCCAGAACATGGTTACCCGCGAGCCCTGCCTTTTCAAATTCTTCAAACCAGTGCAGTGCTGTGGCGTTCAATGAGGCTCCTTTGCCCGGCACACCCTGCAGGCCGTCTTCGCCCTGCCAGATGATTTCATAGGCAGAAATGCGATCACTAATCACCATGACTGCCAGCTCCGTTCCCGGGGACACCTCATAGCCGCGCTCACTGATGATGCGCGCACTGTCCTGCGCTGTAAGCCAATAAACAGAACGCACCTTACCACTGTGAACATTCCCCTCATGCTTGATAGGCAGGTCATCTGTCTTGGCAATGGCGAGGTGGGACAGACTTTGATTCATAATTTTTGCTTGGTGATGAATGAGCGCATGAGTGTGTGCCAATAGGCCTGTCATTTCCTAGGCAAGTCGTGGATCAGGGTCAACCCAAACTAGTCTGCATGTCAAAAATTCAGCACCCGCTGACTTTGCCGTTGAGTTTGCAGAACAATGGCCCTAGCTTGGAAACATAGTAAGCCATGAAAGAAGCCACGGATCAGATAAAAGATTTTCTCCAGTTCATTGCTTTACAGTTCATAGAGCATCCTGAACAAGCCGAGCTGCGTGTCGCCGAAGTTGATGAGAAGAGGGTTAGCTTCCGCCTCATCGTTGCCCAGCCCGATGTCGCCATACTCATCGGCCGGAATGGCTTCACGGCAAGTGCTATCCGCAATGTGATGAAAGCGGCAGCCATTCGACACGGCATCCACGCCAGTCTGCAGATCAACTCCCACGAGGAAGAGCGTCAGCGCATGGCCGCCATCGAGGCCGGTGAAATCATCGACGATGGATCAAACTAGAGGGCTCTGTGGACCGCATAATGACGGGTAAATATCTACTCCTGGCAACATCTGCTGCGGCTAGAGTCAGCGGACAAATTCCTGCTCGGTAAGATCCCCACTCTTATCCACGTCCATGGTGACAAAAAATCGTTCAAACTGATTGAGAAATTCCTCGCGAGTCAAAATACCGTCTTTGTTCACGTCAGCGTGGCGCGGCAACCTTGTTACTTGCATAAGTTCCCTGCCTGTCAGGCGGTCATCGTCGTTCTTGTCATAGAAATCAAAGGCGTTGCGGAAAAACCGATCATGCTCCTCCTTGCTCACTATATTATCTTTTTCTGCGACATCGATACCCCTGAACATATTACGGCGCCGATCCCGAAGACCTACCGAAACCCTTTTTGTCTGAGCTTGGCCGACCTGCTTTTGCACTACCCGCTTCTCCTTAGCGGGAGTCATATCAATGATCGCGTCATCAGCGGCTGACTCCTCGTTACTCGCAGCACCACTCTCTGCAAGGCTCGCCTTACTGACTTCCCCTGCACTCTCCACCTGCTCGCTCGCAGCATTCCCCTCATCCGGTTTGTCTTTGCTCTGGGAATACATGATGTAAACCAATGCGGCGACAACCAGGATAATAAGCGGGACTTGGACAGCAGGCTTCATAACTGCTTATTTTGTTCCGCCGCTCTACGTTGAAAAGCTTATTCTGCAGCCTGCACCCGCTTAATACTCAGGAAATAGGGTGAGATCACCGTCTCCGCCCTGACATCGAGCCCACCTGTGAACCAGGCC
>JBDQHQ010000120.1:0-6502 GCA_040264795.1 Akkermansiaceae bacterium
AAAGCAGGTGAGCCCGGAGTGACCGCATTCATCGAGGTTACCGTCACCCCGGAGCGAGGTGGTGGATTTGACAGACTAGCAATGCGTATCGCCCGTTTTGATCAGGTTGTTTCCTGCTATCTTGCCAGTGGCGGCTATGATCTCATGGTAGTCGCATGGGGTAAGGATTTGCGTGAGGTCGCCAGCTTTGTCTCTCAGAAGCTCAGCACGCTGGATGGAGTTCTATCCACGGCGACACACTTCCGCCTCAAGGCCTACAAAGAAAAAGGATTCATCTTCGAGGCAGAGGAGCCCGAGGGGAGATTGCCGGTAAGCCCATAAGGATTCTCAGCTATGGACTACTCAGGTAAAATTTCCCGTCAAGTGGCGGGTATTCCCAGATCGGGTATTCGAGATTTTTTCGAACTTGTTCAGGGGCGTGATGATGTGATTTCGCTCGGAGTGGGCGAGCCCGACTACGCCACGCCATGGCATATCCGTGAGGCTGCCATCTATTCCCTTGAAAAGGGGCACACGAGTTACACATCCAACCTCGGACTTATCAGCCTGCGCAGAGAAATAAGCCGATACGTGGGTGGTTTTTTCCATGTTGACTATGATCCGAGCAACGAAGTCCTGATCACGGTGGGGGTCTCCGAGGCCATAGATCTCGCCTTGCGAGCCTTGATCAACCCCGGAGATGAGGTGATTTACCACACTCCCTGTTACGTCTCCTACTTGCCCAGTATCAGCCTGGCCTACGGAGTGGGAGTGGAGGTGCCGACAGCTAAAAGAGATGATTTTGCGCTCAAAGCTGATATGCTTGAGGCCGCAATAACACCGAAGTCACGCGTGTTAATGCTTAATTTTCCGACGAATCCAACCGGTGCGGTGATGCCGGAAGACGAGCTCCAGAAAATAGCAGCCCTCTGCATCAAGCATGATCTCATCGTCATCACGGATGAAATTTACTCGGAATTACGTTATGACGATACGGAACACCTCTCCATTGCCTCCTTGCCGGGAATGAAGGAGCGCACCGTCCTGCTGCATGGTTTTTCCAAGGCTTATTCCATGACCGGCTTTCGTCTGGGTTATGCCTGTGCTCCCTCGCCGCTTATCGAGGCGATGATGAAAATTCACCAATATGCCATGCTTTGCGCCCCTATTACCAGTCAGGCAGCTGCTCTGGAAGCATTGCAAAATGGAGACTCGGCAGTGAATGAAATGCGTGAGAGTTACCATCACCGCAGGGATTTCACGGTGATGCGTCTCAATGAGATGGGTATTGATTGTCATGCTCCGGGCGGAGCCTTCTATATCTTTCCGGATATTAGGCGCACTGGCCTCTCAAGCAAGGATTTCGCCACCAAGCTGCTCGAGGCTGAAAATGTGGCGGCAGTTCCCGGAGATGCTTTCGGTAGTGCAGGGGAGGGCTTTCTGCGCTGTTGTTACGCGACATCCTTTGATGAGCTCAAAATTGCTATGAACAGAATGGAGCGCTTTGTCGGAGGACTCTAAGCCGGTTTTAAGATGAGTTTGCTCTCCAATTTAAGGAACGACCGGGCTAAAGCTCATGTGGTGCCGCTGGCTGTTTTCATGGTCTTGCTCGCGCCATTTCAGCTGACCGGCTGGCTTGAATGGAAACATCCGGAAGCTCCTTGGTGGCAGCATTACCCTGAACAGTGGCAATATCCTCTTCAAACACTGATTGTCATAGGTTTACTAGCATTTTTCCGTAAAAACTATAATATAGAATGGTCGCTCAAACCGGCTGTTTTTGGAGCTTTTATGGGGGTTGTCGGGATCGGGTTTTGGATTTTGCCCACTCAAATTCATAGCTGGCTTGAGCTGGAGGGCAAGCAAGAGGGAATCCTGAAATGGCTGGGTGTGATGCCGAGGGAGGATGGTTTCAATCCTCAGGATCTTGCCGATAAATTTGGGGGCAGCGAGCTAGCTTACTGGTTCTCGCTGGTCATGCGCTTCTTCAGAGCTGTTGTCGTTGTTGCCTTGGTTGAGGAGATCTTTTGGCGCGGGTTTTTGATGAGATTCTTGCTGGATATGGATCGAGACTACTGGAAAGTGCCCTTTGGTAAGCCTGCGTGGAGATCCTATATCATTGTAACGCTAGCATTCATGCTCATTCATCAACCTGTTGACTATCTCGGCGCCTTCATTTTTGGTTCGCTCATGTATTGGGTGGCAGTTCGAACCAAGAGCCTGCTGGCCTGTATTGTCATGCACGGAGTAGCGAATCTGCTCATGGGTTGTTATGCGCTGGAAACGGGTAAATTCGGACTGTGGTAGCATGTTTTTATGGACGATGAGGGTAACAGCGCAAAAGGTGGTAATTTTTTGTGCATCTTCATTTACAAGAGCGCCGTATGACTGTTCATTGCTCATGTCACGCAAATGAACATAGGCATCGCTCAGATTAATGCCGTTGTAGGGGATTTTCCAGGCAACGCTAAACGCATCCTCGCTGCATATCGTGAGTGTCTTGAGAAGGGGGCTGAGCTTGTCGTAACTCCCGAAATGGCTCTGGTTGGCTACCCGCCAATGGATCTGCTGTTCAAGTCTGAGTTTGTTCCCAAGTGCTTACAGGCACTTGACTATCTGGCCGATGAGATCGGCGAGATCCCGCTCATCGTTGGTTATGTTGACCAATGCCCTGAGCAATCAGTGGGCAAACCTTTCCGCAACGCAGCTGCTTTCTTGGAAAACGGTAAAATTGCACACAGAGTCTGGAAGACCCTGCTGCCAGCCTATGACGTGTTCGATGAGCGTCGCTACTTTGAACCGGGCGAGATCAGCACTGCCATTGAATGGAAGGGCGTAAAGATTGGAGTTACTATTTGCGAGGACATCTGGACTGAGGATTACCTACACAGACCTCTCTACAAGTATGATCCTGCCCTTGAATTATCCAAACAAGGGATTGATGTCATGCTCAACCTGAGCGCGTCTCCTTTCAGTATTGGCAAAGCATCCGGGAGGTTTGAGATGTTGCGTGATATCGCCCGGCAAATCAAGACGCCTATGGTATATTGCAATTGCGTAGGTGCGAATGATCAATTGATATTCGATGGTAATTCCGTCGCTTATGATGCGGATGGTCTGGCACTTGGCTCGCTCAGAGCTTTTGAGGAGCAGTGCTTGGTTGTGGATACCTCTGCTGCAGGCGGGGAGATGAATGATCCCATCATGACCAGTGCTGAGGAGGAGAGTTATAAGGCCCTGGTCTTGGGTCTGAGAGATTATGCGCAAAAATGCGGTTTTTCTACAGCTTGCCTTGGTCTTAGTGGGGGAATTGATTCGGCTCTGACTGCGGTGATTGCCTGCGAAGCTTTGGGTGCCGAACATGTGCATGGCCTCACCATGCCGAGTGAATATTCATCCAGCGGTAGTGTCGATCACTCGTTGGAACTTGCAAAAAACCTGAACATGCGTTGTGACTGCGTTCCGATCAAAGATGCTTTTGAAGCAGTAAAATCTGCTATGAGTCCGGTTTTTGGTGATTTACCTGAGGATCTGACCGAGGAGAACATGCAGGCACGCATACGGGGACTGTTTCTGATGTCATTATCCAATAAGACCGGCCGGCTTTTGTTGACCACAGGCAACAAAAGCGAGCTCGCTGTGGGGTATTGCACGATGTATGGCGATATGTGTGGAGGGCTTGCCGTCATTAGTGATTTGCCCAAGCTCCAGGTTTACGCGCTGTCTCGCTGGATTAACCGTGATAAGGAGATCATTCCCTGGGATACGATTGAGAAGCCGCCCAGTGCTGAGCTGCGCCCTGATCAGAAAGATCAGGACACCTTGCCGCCTTATGACGTATTGGATGCCATTCTTGAGCTCTATGTTGAAAAGCATCTCTCAGGTGCTGAAATCATTGAGAAGCATGGTTTTGATGAGAATCTCGTGCGCTGGATTCAGCGTCGTGTAGACCTCAATGAGTGGAAGCGTTTCCAGGCGGCACCTGGACTGAGAGTAACCTCGAAGGCATTTGGCATGGGGCGCCGTATGCCTCTTGCCCAGCGTTACTCTGATTAAAGCAAATAGTAATTCTTCTATCCGCATGAATAACAAAGAAGCACGTGAAATTCTCGGACTAGATCCAGGGGACAACCCGAGTGCTTTTTTATCCGATTTCAATGAAACGCTGGAATACAAAAAGTCACTCGTAGAGACGGCTCCCAGTGAGGAGCTCAAATTCCGCTATAAGCAGGAGCTGCTCGAGTATGAAGCAGCACTTATGGTGATGGGAGATCGAGGACGGAGGGTGCATACAGATTTTGTTGTGGTTCTCTTGCTCATAGCCGCGTTGAGCACGGTAGGATGGTGGGGGTATCAGTGGTATCACAAGCAGTGGTATATCGACATGCGCGTGGAGTCAAAAATCACCGAGCTCAGGGCTGAGGGCTTGGCCGCTGTGACTGCTCGTAAATGGAACCTGGCAGAAGCTGCTTACCGAAAAATGGATGAGCTTTCCCCCGGGTCCGGAGATGCTCTGAAGGGACGTGAAATGATCGAGCAGGGTAAAAGGGAAGAGCGCAACCAGCAAATCTCATACACTTTGGGTCAGAGTCAGGCGGCACTTGAGGCTGGTCAATGGGATGAGGCTGAAAAACTTGCCAAGTCTGTGTTTGACCTCGCCCCTGAGAGTGAAGCTGCTCAGAGAAAACTTTTAATCATCATAAGAGAAAGAAAAAGGCAGGAGATTGCGCTTATGATGGAAACACTGGCCGATGCGCTGGAAAATGAGGAAATCGAGGCTGCCAAGAATGCCATGGCAACATTGAAAAAACGTGACCCCAGTAATGCAGAAATTGCGAAACTTGAGGAATCGATTCAAACCTTGGCTGAGGAAATTAAATTGCGATACGAGAGAGCCGAGGTGCTTTATCAGCAGGCAGTCGAACTCGACACAGGAGAGTATTCTCCACAAGCAATGCTCTTTCTAGAGGAGGCGGGCAGGTTGAATCCGAAAGAGGCCAAAATAACGGCTCTCTACAAAAAAATGGGAGCATATTCCAGAGCTCTCCATGTTCCGGGCGATTACATCACGATCCCCGAGGCGATAGCCGCGGCACGGCCACGTGATATCATCCGGGTGGCTCCGGGCAAATACACTGTGCCTGTCTATATTGACCGCCCCATCAAATTGACTGGAAGCATTGAGGGCGGGACCATCATTGAGCTGCCAGCCAAGGAGGCCGCAATGATCACTGTGACGCCCACAGCAATAGGAACCGAGATCAGTGGGATTGAGCTGCGACATGTGGGCTTCGATCACGGTAAAGACCGTTTTTCGGGCATTACCATCCAGGCTAAGAACGTGAAAATTAGCTCATGCAAGATCGAGAACACGGCAGGGCATGGCATTGCTGTGCTCGATGGGGCCCAGGCCAAGATCTCAAATTGCAAGATCAAGGGTGGGGGATGGGACGGCATTTCCGTCTATGGTGAGAATAGTAATGCGGAAATAGTGGATACGTGGTGCCAAAACAACATCCAGCACGGAATCGGTTTCTGGCAGGGTGGTAGTGGTAGTGTCATCAATGCAAGGGCTACGAAAAACGGCCTCTGCGGTATTGTGGCAATGGGAAAGGGGGCTAATGTTTCGCTCTCTTCTAATGTAAGCTCGGAGAATCGAGAGGCAGGCATATTACTCAGCGAGGGGGTTTCAGCCAAATTGATGGCAAATACTTGTGAGAAAAACCTGCTCAGCGGGATCGTTGCCCGTGGTGCCCAGACCCAGGTCACCATGACTGAGAATATCACTAATGCCAACCGCCAGGCAGGTATTGTGACTCAACAAGGAGTCATCATTAACGAATTCACAAGTAATAGTGCCAATGACAATGTCAGCAGGCAAATCTGGAGAGATGCAAAATTGACGAGTGCCGAGAGTAAACGGTAATTTGATATCCAGTCTGCTTAATTTTAGAGAGAGAAAGAAGCTGTTATTGGGCGGCTGTAATCATATGTATTTTGGCTTGCAGGGAAGCTTTCTAGAGGTATTTTCCGGTTCTTAATTTCTCTCCGTTCACCTAATGGCGAGCACCAAATTTCAGTAATATTCAATTTCTTACATAAAATACCCATGCCAACAGCAACCGAAGAACATACGCATACATTCCAAGCCGAGGTGCGTCAGCTCCTCGATATCGTTATCCACTCGCTCTACACGGATAAGGAAATCTTTGTCCGCGAGCTTGTCTCTAATGCCTCGGATGCACTTGAGAAGATGCGCCTCAAGCAGCTCACGGAAAAAGACGTTTTCGAGTCTGATCGCGAGCTGGGTATTGAAATCAGCACGGATGAGGAGGCGAAAACCCTCACGATCACCGACACCGGCATCGGCATGAACAAGGATGAGCTCATTGAGAATCTGGGCACGATTGCGCATTCCGGCACCAAGGCCTTCCTCGAGAAGATGAAGGAGCAGGGCGACTCGAATGCGGATGTGATCGGTCAGTTTGGAGTCGGGTTCTACTCGGCCTTCATGGCTGCGGAC
>JBDQHQ010000121.1:0-6481 GCA_040264795.1 Akkermansiaceae bacterium
GCCTCATTCAGCGAAGAGCAACTTGCGGCCAATTCCACATCCCTCATCGACAGCGTGGTCAAAGCCAAACCGGCCACAGCAAAGGGTAACTACATTGAAAACGTCACACTCAGTGCCAGCATGTGCCCGGGTGTGCCCCTCGAAACATCCCTCTACAACGTCAACTAAACACCAGCTAGGAGAGACAATACCATGAATCCCGATAAGAAATACATCATCGACGAGCTCTACGAGCGCGTTAATTCCTCCCCGTTTGTGCTGGTGGTTGATTACACCGGCATGACCGTGCCCGAGTTTAACGAACTCCGCAGCCGGCTCACAGAAAACGGATCCGAGTGCCACGTAGCCAAGAACACCTACATGCGTAAAGCGCTTGCCAATGCCGAGCTTCCTGACATTAGCGAGCACTTGCTGGGTCAGACTGCATTCGTAACCGGTGAGTCCGATGTCTGCGGTGCTGCCAAGACCATCAAGAACTTCGTCAAGGAGTTCAAAAAGCCTGAGGTTAAAACCGGCATACTCGATGGAGATATCCTCGAGCCAGCTCAAATCACAGCCCTCGCCGACCTTCCATCCCGCGAAGTTCTGCTGGCACAGCTGCTCGGAGTCATCAATGCACCCGCTTCCAAGCTGCTGCGCACAGTCAACGAGCCCGCTGCCTCACTGGCGCGCGTCATCAAGGCAAAGAACGAAGGCTAAACATACAAATCTGAACGGATGGCGTAACCCTCTCCAGGGGTGCGCCTGATACACAAAATAAGGTTAATTCGTCGGATCTTAGGCATAAGAGCTGAAATGTCCGGAAGCTCCGGGCGCGACGACACCAAAAGGAGAAAAACAAAATGGCTGATATACAAAAAATAGCTGAAGAACTGGGCAAACTCACCGTGCTTGAAGCCGCTGAGCTTGTGAAGAACCTTGAAGAGGAGTGGGGCGTTTCCGCCGCTGCTCCTGCCGCTGCTGTTGCAGTCGCCGCCGGTGGTGGTGACGCAGGTGGAGCTGCCGAGGAGAAAACTGAATTCGACGTCGTGCTCGCTGAAGCCGGTGGTAACAAGATCGCTGTCATTAAGGCAGTGCGTGAAGTTGCCAGCGGACTCGGTCTTGCTGATGCCAAGAAGCTTGTCGAGAGCGCTCCCGCTCCCGTCCTCGAGGCAGCATCCAAGGAAGACGCAGACGCAGCCAAGGCCAAGCTTGAAGAAGCTGGTGCCAAGGTTGAGCTCAAGTAGTCCCTACTTGAGTTTTGAGCAGAATCTTCCAGTTCTGCACAAACAACCGACTTTCTTTGTGTGTGGTGCCTCAGGGCCCACCTGTTGAGCCCGGCGCCACACACAAGTCAGTCATCCCCATCAAACAAGAAGCCAAGGCTTCTTTTACCCAAAGAACTTAATCACCAGGGAAGACGTTCCCAGGTAATGAACCCAACCCAACCCAAGTTGAGACAACAAGTGTAAGCAGAAGAGCCCGGACTGGAAACAGTGCGGGCACATCTGCCTACAGTATCCTGTGTAAAATATCGCAAGCACCCGGTGCTATTTTACCATTGATGCATCTGTTTCAAATTGAGTCAACACAGCCCAAAGCAATTAGCTTACCAAAGCTCATACCCACAAAAAATTATGGCAAAACGACGCTACTACGGAACCATTAAGGAAGTCATCGAACCACCAAACTTGATCGAGGTTCAAAGCAAATCCTACGAGGATTTCCTCCAGAGAGACATACCCGCATCACAACGTGATGACTCAGGCCTGCAAGCTGTTTTCCGTGAAATTTTTCCCATCAAAAGCTATGATGAGGCAATCACATTAGAATTTATCTCGTATGATATCGAGGAACCAAAGGCGACTGCTCTCGAGTCTCTCCAAACCGGAGAAACCTTCAGTGCCGGTCTCTATGTAACATTCAAACTCAAGGACGAGAGTGGCACTAAAAAAGAGCGTGTTTACATGGGTGAAATGCCAATGATGACCCGCCGTGGCACCTTTGTCATCAACGGAGCAGAGCGTGTGATTGTTTCACAGCTGCACCGTTCTCCCGGTATTTGCTTTGAGACGTCGACTCACCTCAACGGCAAACTCCTTCATTCATTCCGTATCATTCCTGACCGTGGTTCCTGGCTGGAAACCCAGTTTGATACCAATGACTTGCTCTACGTTTACTTGGACAGGCGCCGCCGCCGTCGCAAGTTCCTCGCCACCACTTTCCTCCGTGCCATGGGCTGGCCGACGGATCGTGATCTTTGCGAGCAGTTTTACAGTATCGAGAAGCTCGACTTGAAGAAAGTCATCAAGGGCAATGACGAAGAAGAGCTCGCACAGAAAGTAACCTTCGAGGACATTCTTGATGATGAGGTTGTCATCGTGAAGGCCTACGAGCCATTGACCATTGGTAACGTCAACCAGCTCATTGAGCTTGGTCACAAGACCGTGGATGTCATTGACTCCCGTGAAGATGAAATTCTTCTCAAGTCTCTTAAGAAAGATCCCGCACATGACGAGGAATCAGCCCTCAAAGACATCTACCGCAAACTTCGCCCCGGAGATCCACCAACCGTGACGAACTCCAAGGCACTTCTTGAGCGGCTCTTTTTCGACGAGAAGCGCTATGATTTGACGCGCGTAGGACGCTACAAAATCAATCAGAAGCTCAAACTTCAAGTAGATCCCAAGGCGCGCATCATGGTTCCTGATGACTTCCTGGGTGCTGTGAAGTATCTCCTTCGCCTTAAAAAAGGTGAGGGCATGCTTGATGACATTGACCACCTCGGCTCACGCCGTGTGCGTGCTGTCGGCGAATTGCTGGGTAACCAGTGCCGTGTCGGCCTTGCCCGTACCGAGCGCCTCGTCAAAGAGCGCATGACGCTCTTTGATGTCAACCTTGAGGGCATGACGCCACAAAAGCTCATCAACCCGAAAGCACTCAGTGCTGTCATTCGTGATTTCTTCGGGCGGTCGCAACTGTCCCAATTCATGGACCAAACCAACCCACTGGCAGAGCTGACACACAAGCGCCGTCTCTCGGCACTCGGGCCAGGAGGTCTGAACCGTGACCGCGCAGGCTTTGAGGTGCGTGACGTGCATACCTCTCACTACGGTCGTATCTGTCCTATTGAGACTCCGGAAGGTCCCAACATCGGTCTGATTAACTCACTTTGCACCTATGCCCGTATCAACGAGTTTGGATTCATTGAAACTCCCTACCGCTTGGTCAAAAACGGTAAGGTTACCAACCAGATTGAATACGTCACTGCTGATCAGGAGGAAGAATTCCTTATTGCTCAGGCAAACAACCCAATCGACAGCAAAGGCAACTTTGAGCACGATAAAATCACTGCCCGTGAGAGTGGTGAGTTCATCGAAGTGGACCCCAAGACCGTGCAATACATGGACGTCTCTCCCAAGCAGCTTGTCTCTGTTGCTGCTGGTATTATTCCCTTCCTCGAGCACGACGATGCCAACCGCGCCCTCATGGGTGCAAACATGCAACGCCAGGGTGTGCCGTTACTTATCTCTGATGCCCCGCTTGTTGGCACCGGACTAGAGGCCAAAGCCGCTGAAGATTCCCGTGCGGTTGTCGTTGCTGAAGCTGACGGAGTGGTTGCTGCTGCAACTGCTGAAATCATCATCACCACCAAGGACGGAAAACTTCCTGTATCAGATGAGAAGTTCCTCAGTGAAATGACAGCCGTGAAGAGCAACCCTGCAAAGGGTATCTTCACTTACCCCTTGCGCAAGTTTATGCGCTCCAATGCCGGCACATGCCTGAACCAGAAGCCTATCTGCAAGTGCGGAGACAAGGTCAAGGTTGGTGACGTGCTTGCAGATGGTCCCAACACAGAAGGTGGTGAGCTTGCTCTGGGTCGCAACATCCTCGTGGCATTCATGCCATGGAATGGATACAACTTTGAGGACGCCATTGTTATCTCTGAGAAAGTAGTGAAAGAGGACATCTATACCTCCATTCATATTTCAGAATTTGAGTGCGCAGCACGTGACACCAAACTCGGACCAGAGGAAATCACCCGTGATATTCCCAACGTTGGTGACGAGGCGCTCAAGAACCTCGACCATGACGGAATTATCCGCATTGGCGCAGAGGTCAAGCCGGGTGATATCCTTGTTGGAAAAATTACGCCGAAGAGCGAAACCGAGCTGGCTCCCGAAGAGCGCCTGCTACGTGCAATCTTTGGTGAGAAGGCAGCTGACGTTAAGGACACATCATTGCGCGTTCCATCCGGTTGCACCGGTATCGTTCAGGACATCCGCGTTGTCACTCACGGACTGGCACGCAAGCGTGAGAACGAACTGGATCCATCCAAGCTTAAGAAGCAAGTCAAGAAGATCAACGATGACTACAAGAAGAAGAAAGATCAGCTTACCGAGCAATTGACCGAAAAGCTCTCTGACATTCTGCTTGGAGAGAAGATCCCTCTTGATGTCGTCAATGCTCAAACAGGTGAGATCATCATTCCCGCCAACCGTAAGATCACCAAGACACTGCTACGTAAGCTCGCTTCAATCTACGATCACATCGAGATTGATCCATCACCCATCCGCAACAAGATCCTCGAGATCATCGCCACCTTTGAGAGCCGCTTCGGTGAGCTTGATACTGATCGTGAGCGTCGCCTCGACCAACTTGAGAGCGGTGAGGAAATCGACCCGGGCGCGATCAAGGAGGTGAAGGTCTTTGTTGCCGCCAAGCGTAAGCTCAGTGTCGGTGACAAGATGGCAGGACGTCACGGTAACAAAGGTGTTGTTGCCACGATCGTGCCTGAAGAAGACATGCCCTTCCTCAGTGACGGAACGCCTGTCGAGATCTGTCTGAACCCACTCGGCGTGCCATCACGGATGAACGTTGGTCAGGTTCTTGAAACTCACCTCGGAGTTGCGGCCAAAGCCCTTGGCTTTACCGTTGCTACGCCGATTTTCGATGGTATCCCTGAGGACGAAATCTGGAAGTTCATGAGCGAGGCTAAGAAGGTGGAAGGATTCACCTGGATTGGTGACGGCAAGGACGGATCCACAGCTGGTAAGTCCACTCTCTACGACGGCCGCACTGGTGAAGCATTCCAGAACCCTGTTGTGGTAGGAATGATCTACATGCTCAAACTTGGCCACCTGGTGGCTGACAAGATTCACGCCCGTGCTGTTGGTCCATACAGTCTTGTTACCCAGCAACCTCTGGGTGGTAAGGCACAATATGGTGGCCAGCGATTCGGTGAGATGGAGGTGTGGGCACTCGAAGCCTATGGTGCCGCCTACACCCTTCAGGAAATTCTCACTGTGAAGTCTGACGACGTTCAGGGCCGCACAAGGATTTACGAGGCCATTGTCAAAGGGGATAACAACCTTGAGGCAGGCACTCCCGAGTCCTTTAACGTTCTGATGAAGGAAATGCAGTCACTGTGTTTGGATGTCCGACCCGGAAGTGGAGGGCAGCCTAAACAGGGTGGATCGGAATTCTCACTCGATGACCTCACACTCTAACCGCAGATAAAACAACATAACCTAACTGTTAAACCTATTACTTACCATTTATTACTATGAGCGTTGAAAATAACCTGCGTGAACTATTCGGAGTCAATGAAAAGCCCGAGCAGTTCGATCATGTCGCCATCACCGTCGCCTCCCCGGAAGTCATCAGATCCTGGTCAAGTGGCGAGGTGCTGAATCCTGAGACGATCAATTACCGCACATTCAAGCCGGAAAAAGGAGGCCTCTTCTGTGAGCGCATCTTCGGGCCAACCCGTGACTGGGAATGTGCCTGCGGAAAATACAAGCGCATCAAGCACAAGGGAGTTGTCTGTGACCGTTGTGGTGTCGAGGTGACTCTGTCCCGTGTTCGTCGTGAGCGCATGGGTCACATTGAGCTTGCCGTTCCTGTTTCTCACATCTGGTTCTACAAATGCATGCCCAGCCGTATCGGTCTGGTTCTTGACCTTGCTGCCCGTCAACTTGAGCGCATTATCTACTACGAGGACTTCGTGGTGACTGATGTCGGTAGTACTGACTTGCAGCTTGGCCAGCTTCTCAGCGAGAGCGAATACTTTGATGCTGAGGATGCCTATGGAGACGGAAACTTTAAGGCCGAGATGGGTGCCGAGGCACTTCAATCCCTGCTTACAGGTGTCAACCTCGCTGAGCTTACTGCCCAGCTTGAAGAGGAGATGCAAAACACCCGCTCCAAGCAGACTAAGAAGAAACTCGCCAAGCGCATCAAGCTTGCCCGCGGTTTCGCCCAGAGCAACACACGCCCTGAGTGGATGATTATGAATGTGCTTCCTGTGATCCCGCCGGACCTGCGTCCGCTGGTGCCATTGGAAGGTGGACGTTTTGCTACTTCCGACCTCAACGATCTCTACCGTCGTGTGATCAACCGGAACAACCGCTTGAAGAACCTTCTCAAGCTCAAGACTCCGGACGTGATTATCCGCAACGAGAAGAGCATGCTTCAGGAGGCTGTCGATGCCCTGTTTGAC
>JBDQHQ010000122.1:0-6463 GCA_040264795.1 Akkermansiaceae bacterium
ATGGCAACACCGGGGTATTTCTCATGTCGGGCTACGAGCTGCAGGTCGTCAACACCGACCAGAACCCGACCTTTGCTGATGGTCATTGCGGTGCGATCTACGGCCAGCACCCGCCGCGGGTCAATGCCTGCCGCAAGCCAGGTGAGTGGCAATCCTACGACATCCTCTACAAGGCCCCTGAGTTCAATGAAGACGGTAGCCTCAAAGAACCCATGCGCGTCACTGCCTTCCACAACGGCGTGCTCATTCATAACGATGCCTGGGTCTATGCAGAGGTTGCCCGCGTTTACAATAAACATGGCAAGCGCCCGCTGATGATCCAGGACCATAAGGGCACCGGGGTCTCCTTCCGCAATCTGTGGATCGATCCGGAAGTGGACTACGACAAGGAGCTGTGCGGCTTTCTGAAAACCTACCCGGCGAGCTAAGCCGGCGGGAACAAGCGCTCACAAATGGCACGCAGATGCTGCTCACTCGTGCCACAGCAGCCACCGAGGATTTTCACCCCGTGATCCCGGTGCAGCCTGACCATGGCATCGGCCCATTCATCGACATCGTCGACAAGGGTCTGCTCGAGCTGATCCAGCTCACCGTGATCAATGGACGATGCGTTGGCAGCAATTTCTAACAAGCGTGACAAGGCACGAGGATCCATACGCTCTGCTGGCACAAAGCTTGGGTGCGAGCAATTCACGGCGTAACCCAGCGGAGCCCCTCCAAGCCGCTTATCGAGCCGCTCATCTAGTAAGTTGATTGCCTCATCCAATGGCGTGCCATCCAGCACCTGTCCATGACGGTTGATGCAAAAACCTATCACCGAAGGCCGGCCAGTAGCGATCATCGCGCGCGCCATGCCCTCTGCCTCACCCACCGCGGGAATGGTTTGAGCGGTGAGCAGATCCACTCCCGCATCGGCAAGCTCATGTGCCTGGGCAGCATGAAATTCCTCCGCTTCACTGGCTGACAAAGCCGCCTTGGGATCATAACAGTCATTTTGAGACGCCAGCAAGCCCGTCACAAAAACCGGCTCATACCCGGAGTCTTCTTTGACCTTCTGAATAAACTCCACCGCGTCCCCATTGATGGACTGCGGCACTCCCGCATCAGCCACGCGCACCGGATCCAATCTCCAAGTCGGTGCCGCGATGATGATTGGGACACCAAACTCACGGGCAATATCAATATACTGATGGTAAACGCAGGCCAGAACCTGCGCGCCATGAGGCTCATAGATGAGCGGGGTGTTGAAAAGCGTCGGGTGCAGGGTGATGGAATCATCCCGCCTGAGCCGCTCACAAATGGCAGCCTCGGAGAGCACAAAAGGATATGAGGAAAACAGAGACGACATAAAAACCAATGATTATTCCTGAGGCCTGTCAGGATTTTCATCCTGTTGCTCAGGCGGCCCGCTATCCACCTCACTCACTTCAGGTCCGGCAAGAGTGTTGATGTCACTCGCTTCCTCTTGGCCAGCTGATTCCAGTTCCATCTCGGCCTCTCGTGTGTGGCGCTCATCCGCGAGCTCAGCCGCGAGTTCGGAACCGTAAAGGAAAGCCTGCATGGCAAAGTAGATCCAGAACAAGACCAGCACCAGGGTCAGGGCACTGCCGTAAAAATCCCCCACCTGGGTGTGCTTAAGAAATTGGGCCAATCCGACTTTCAGACCAACCAGAAGGATCGCACTCGCAGCCCCACCAACGAGTGCCTCCTTGAATTTTGGGGGCCTCGCCGGCAGCCAGCGCATTGCAATCGCTGCCAGGAAAACAGTGGCGGCGAATGACAGCACCGGAGATACCGCCGCAGCTAACTCCAGCAACAGAGGTGAGTCCTGCACCGAGCTGATAATCACACCCATCATGGTTTCAAACACCACCGCACTGGCAATGAATACACCCAGCACAACCAGCATCAGCAAGGAAGCGAGGCGGCCAAGCAAGCCGGCAATGGCAGCTTTCTTGCCCTTTGGTTTTCGAGGTGTGCCGAAGACCTTGCCCAGTGATTTCCGTAACTCGGCTATCACCTTGGTTGCCGCAAAAAACAGCAACAGACCACCGATGATGGGCGAGATCCCCGAGCCGATCCACTGAATATCAGTGCGTAGCATCAGAGCAAAGTATTCACCTACGGTGGAGCCTGCCACGCGGTCGGCCTCTTCGACCAAAGTTCTCGCCGCCGTTTTCTCATCAACGAAGACCGAAGCAATGGTGATGCCGACCAGCAAGATCGGCACCAGCGAGATCAACGAATAAAATGCCAGAGCCGCAGCCTCATCGGCATGCTTGTGGTGCCACCACTTGGAGGCCGCCTTGCCGAGACGTACCGCCCAAAGCTTCATTACTCCCAGCACTTTCATAGCTCGTGCGCATTAGCATAGCCACTTCAGCATGATATGACCAGAAGCAACTCTAGTCCAAGCCCTTGCTAATTTCCGCAACCGTAATGCCAAAAAGTTTGCGCGAGATAAGATCCAACTTGGCGGGCTCACCTTGGAAATGCACCGTGCGTTGGATGTGAGTCATGGACTCTCCCGGCTTGAGTGGCAGCGCCGGTGATGAGGACTCAATCTCGTAAAAGGGCCCAAGTGGATCGGCTCCGGGCTCGGGCGGGCCGTCATTGTAGGAGTGGATGACATCGCCCTGATAGGGGTGCTCGTGATGCTGCCACTGAGAGCGCACATAAGGCAACTTGTCGGCATCTTTGGGCAGGTTGAACTGAACGACGGTGAGTGTGTTACGGTCAGGATCGTAGCTGCCACAATAATCCATGCAGCGCTGCGGCGGAATGCCGATCTTAGAGCGGAATTTGCCGTCTGCTTTGAAAAACAGTAGATCCCCTTTGACCTTGAGTCGATCAGGCCCGACCTCGCCAAAGTAATCCGTATTCACCGCCTTGTGCTCACCCGGCTTGAGTGGGATGACCACATTGGTCGACGGTCCGTGCTTATACATGCCAAGCATCCAGATGGAGAGCATGCCGCTTTGCTCACTCCACGCCTGCTCACCCCGGTTGGTCAGGGTGTTCACCGTTTCAAAGGCAATGCTCTTCAACCCCTCGGGAGCCTCGATGCCGACCTTGGCAACAAAGTCCCCTGCCCCGAGGACTTCCACCGTGCGCTCCAGTAGCAGCCGGAAGGTTGTGCCGGAGTTGTTGATCACCACACCTTCCTTGCGCAGAGCCATCTTGCTCTCGTCCGCACGAACTACCTCAAAAGCATCCGTGTCAATCAGTGCAGGGGTCTTCCAGTTGGCAAAGCTGTAGTCCTTCTGCCTCGGCTCAAAAAAGATCGCGTGCTGGCCTCCCTCAGGCCCCAGCCAGAGGCGCTCCTCGCCACCGAAAATGTGGATGTGTTTGTCGATCCCCTCGCGCTGACCCTCGGGCAGAATCCCTTTTACCACCGCCTCGTAGTTGATCCAGCCGTAGGAGTCACCGGCATCCCCTGCTGCGGTTGAGGTCATTACCCTGCCCTGCCACTGAGGAACAACAATGATCCGCGCTTCTCCATGCTGCAGCACCTGAGCGTCACTGTGCTTTTTGAGAAAGGCAGCGTCTTCACCAAAGTTATTCTCGGCAAGAGAGGTAGCAGGCAAACCACAGCAAGCCGCAAGTGTCAGGCAGATCAATTTTTTCATGGCAGTCGTCATTAAACTGCTAGAACCCTAGGAAAATTTTCAGGACTTGACGATATTTTTCACCACGTGGCCGTGGACATCGGTCAGGCGGAAGTAGCGGCCTTGATACTTGTAGGTGAGCTGCTCGTGATCCACACCGAGCTGGTTGAGCAGTGTCGCGTGGAAGTCGTGCACATGCACCTGGTCCTTGACGATGTTGTAGCAGTAGTCGTCGGTCTGGCCGTGGGTAACCCCCTGCTCAAAACCTCCGCCTGCCACCCAGGTGGAGAAGCACAGCGGGTGGTGGTCACGGCCGAAGCTTTTGGGGTTGTAGTTGCCCTGGCAATAGTTGGTCCGGCCGAACTCCCCGCCCCAGACGATGATGGTGTCCTCAAGTAAGCCGCGCTGTTTGAGATCCATCACCAGAGCTGCCGAGGCCTGGTCCGTCTCCTTCGCCTGGATCGGCAGTTTCTCGGGCAGCTGGCCGTGCTGGTCCCAGCCCTGGTGGTAGAGCTGGATGAAGCGCACGCCACGCTCGCAGAGACGGCGGGCAAGCAGGCAGTTGGCCGCATAAGTGCCGGGCGTCTTGGCGTCCTCGCCATACATTTTATAGATGTGCTCAGGCTCGTCCTTGAAGTCGGTGACCTCGGGAATGGAGGACTGCATGCGAAAGGCCATCTCATACTGCGAGATGCGGTTCTCGAGTTCCAGATCACCACTCTCCGCAAGCTGGGCCTGATGTAAATCCTTGAGTCGATCAAGCATCATACGCCGGCCCTTTTCACTCTGCCCCTGCGGGTTGTTAAGGTAGAGCACGGCGTCTTTTTCCGAGCGGAAGCGCACCCCGTCGTACTTGCCGGGCAGAAATCCGCTGCCCCAGAGGCGGGATTGCAGAGGCTGTCCGCTCTTGCCCTTGGTGATGAGCACCACAAAGGACGGCAGGTTTTCATTGAGAGAGCCGAGACCGTAGTCCATCCAGGAACCTATCGCCGGCCGACCGGAGAGTTGAGAACCAGTCTGGAGGAACTGGATAGCCGGGCCGTGATTGATGGCCTCGGTCTTCATGGTGTTAATCAGCGAGATCTCATCCGCAATGCCAGCGGTGTAGGGAAGTAGTTCCCCATTCATCCACATGCCGGACTCGCCGTGCTGGGCAAACTTGTAAGGTGTGCCTACCAGCGGCAGTGTCGCCTGGTTACCCGACATGCCTGTGAGACGCTGACCACCTCGCACCGAGTCTGGCAGCTCATTGCCCGTCTCCTTGATCAGGTGCGGCTTGTAGTCAAACAAGTCCATCTGGGACGGCCCTCCGGACTGGAACAGGTAAATGACGCGCTTCGCCTTGGGATTAAAGTGGCTGATCTGAGGTGGCGCCTTGCTAGCCCCAAAACCCTCGCCAGTGAGCAAGTTCCCCAAGGCGAGCGAGCCGAGACCGCCGCCGAGGCGGGCGAGTGCGGAGCGTCGGGTCAATGTTGGCTGTTCATGGCCAGTGCATAGAGGTGAGTTCTGCATGATAAAAGTGGTAGCTGATTGAGTTGGCGTGAAGGCGGGCTATCGAGCGGGCGACGGTGTGAAGGCGAAGCTTTCAGGAGAATCGAGTGGAACGAGATGGACAAGGAGCATGGCGACTGTGCCCGAAGGGTGCATGCCGTGGGGCGGCAGGCATCAACCCAAGCGGGCTATATAATTTAATGTTTGATGAGGGTGGCGTCGTAATTGAGCAAGGTCAGCACGGTATTGGTCCACGCGGCAAGCTCGGTGGGCGGCAAGCTGGCATCAGCCTTCGTGTTGCCTGTTTTAATCAGCTCTTGCGCCTCCTGCGGGTGCTCTTGGAAGTAGCCGAGCTGTTCTTGGTAAAGTTGTTGCAGAATCTGTTTTTCTTTTTCCAGCGGGCTTCGACCCGTGCTCAGGCGCACCGCTTGCTCGATCTTCTGGTCGGCCGGCAGGTCCTCCGCCATCAGCTTGGCAGCCGTCATACGGGCTGCCTCGACAAACTGGGGTGAGTTGAGCAGGACCAGGCTTTGCAGTGGCGTTGAGGTTTCCTCCCGTTTCACGGTGCAGACCTGTCTCTTGGCCGCGTCCAGGGTGAGCATCAAGGGACTTGGCCCATTGACCTGCCAGTAGGTGTAGAGTGAGCGCCGGTAAACCCCCTCCCCTTTACTGACACCCCCGCCCTTGAAGGAGTGGGCCAGGTCATAGGGCCTGACCGGCCCGCCGCCGATCTTATGAGAGAGCAGCCCCGCAATGGATAGCGCGTTATCACGCAGCATTTCCGCACTCAAAGGACCTGCGGGGAAAGTAGCCAGCAAGGTGTTTGCTGGATCTTTTTCCTTGAGGATGGCCTGCTCAGCCTCGCTCAAGGTATTAAGCTGGCTGCTCTGGCGGTAGGTGTGGGAGAGCACGATTCGTCTGACCAGATGCTGCAAGTTCCAGCCGGAGGCAATGAAATCCCGCGCCAGCCAGTCAAGCAGCTCCGGATGGCTGGGAATCGCCCCCTGGTTGCCAAAATCCTCACTGGTGCTGACAAGCCCGGTGCCAAAGAACATCTGCCAGTAGCGGTTCACCGTGACGCGGGCGGTGAGCGGGTGGTCCGGGTGGGTCAGCCAGTTGGAGAAGTCGAGGCGGTTGAGCCTGCGGCTTGGCGCGGCGGCTGAGCCGGCTTTATTGTTTGATTGTTTTAGAATATTGAATACAGGAAGGACCTCGGGCAACTGCGGCTGAACTTCCTCCGCGGGCAGGTTGTATTCACCACGGTTCAGAATGTAGGTTTTGACAGGCTCACCGGCGGTTTCGCGCATTGTCATGATGCGGGGGATTCTGTCCTGCAGGTCGTAGAGTTTTTGGCGCGCTGCCTG
>JBDQHQ010000123.1:0-6433 GCA_040264795.1 Akkermansiaceae bacterium
CTCGAGGCGACGGATGATGATCTCTACGGTCAAGCTCGCCTTGGGGTAAACTGGGCACACCGTGTCAGTGAGAGAGTTCGCCTTAGCAGTAGAAACTACCTTGCCTACGAGCTTGAGCCAGATTACAGCTACGGATTTTCAACAGATCGTCAGCTCGAGGAATATTTTCACTACCAAACAGACAACGCTATTGGTTACCGCTGGAACGAGCGCTTTGCGACTTACACAGGGGTCAAATATCGTGGAGTCGATTACGGTGATGAAGCGTCAGGCAATGATCGACACATCTACAGTGTTTACAATCAGTTCCGCTACCGCACTTCGGAGCAATCGGTTTGGACGCTCGATTACCGTTATAGTGAGACAGACGCAAGCGGCACCGCAGACGATTCTACCAATCACTACATCTTGCTTGGTAACGAGTATCGCTTCAGCCCTAATTCTGTGATCGCTGCCAAAGCTGGTGTTCAACTGCGCGATGTGGATGGTGGAGAAAGCAGTGACAGTCCTTTTTTCGAGGCCGCAGTCAGAACTCGGGTCAACGAGCAGCTCAGTGTTCGCTCATTTGCTCGCTACAGTGTTGAAGATTACGGAACGAGTTTCGATGGCTTTACTTACGATACCAATAATACGTTCAGGTTTGGCTTGTCTGCGGACTACGCACTCTCTCCTCAAATTACACTGCAAGGCGGAGCCAATGTCATCTTAATGGATATGCAAGACGGCCGCACCGTTCCCGGAGATGTCAGCATTTCAGACGAGGATACGGAATTGCTCAACCTCTACCTAGGTCTTGCTTACAAGATCAACGATGGCCTATATGCCACCGGTTCATACAACTGGACCGGCAGCGCATCTGATCTTCCAGGCCGCACTTACCAACGTAACAGGGTTTCCGTTGGTTTGAGAGCTGAGTTCTAACTCATCTCAGGTATTTATCATTTTAAACCGCTCAATGTATGACATTGAGTGGTTTTTTTTATTTACTAAGTTATATTTTTAAATATAATTAATAACAATCTGACACTTATAAGGTATTCAGTCAGAGTATAGACAGCGTTTTTTATAGCACCTTCTCCCTTACCTATTGAATTTCTTTATTTTTTTAAAAAATGCAAAGCGCAAATCAAGCTGAAGCAGCTCAGCAAGCGATCGACTATTGGCAGATTCTTAAGAATCGTTACGGGGTCATTTTGTTGACCTTCCTCTTAGTATTTCTCACCGCTGCTGTCATCACCTATGTGATGCCCAAAAAATATGAGAGTATTGCTTTGGTTGAGGTGAAGCAACTCGCTGATGTCGATCCCACGCTTGGTGGGGTGCAAGGTGGCTTTGTGGGCCAGCCATCCAGGCAATTCATGAATACTCAGTTCGAGATCATTGTTGCTCCCGAGACTCTTGGCATGGCCATTGATAAAATTCAACTTGAGGCCAGGTGGGGAGAGGATCGCAAAACAGTGCTTTCTCAGCTGAAAGGAATTGTCAGCACGAGTCAGAGACGCGGCACAGATTTGATTGAGATCTCAGTAAGACACGGTAAAAAAGCTGAGGCAAAGGCGATCGCAGAGGCGGTATACGAGTCGTATGCAGAACGTCGTAATATACTCGAAATGGGGGAGCGGAACGTATTGGTCAAGCAGCTCAAAATCGAGTTAACGAATTTGAATGATCGCATTACCTTACTTCGCAAGCGAGTGGAGGATCTTGCTGAAAAACATGGACTCATTTTTGTTGAGGATGAAAGAGGGGGGCAAACCATTGGTAGTACCATCCCGCTGAAGGAAAAAGCAGATCGTGATCTTTACGAAATCAAACGTAATAGGGATGAGATTGTGGTCCAGATCAACAAACTCATGGCCGTTGATAAAGCTGACTTGATTGCAGTAGCGGCGGAGCTGCCTGAAGTTGGCTTCACAGAGGATTATGCCCGGTTTGAAGAGGCCAAAAGAGACCTTGAAAAAATGCTGGCATCAGGCCTGGGTAAAAAACACCCTGATATCCTGATGCGTCAGGATCTTATCAGTGGATTACGGGCAAGTTTGGATAAAAAAGCCCATTACGCAAAACAGGCACTCACTCACAAACGTGAAATTCTCGACAAAAGAGTGGAGGGGCTCCAAGGAGTGGTAGAAGCATACCAGAGCCAGGGTACTGAGAAGTCCAGAGGTTATTCTGAATACAACATGGCTCGACACGAATATGACAAGGCTCTGGAGTTGAAGGAAGGGGTTGAGAGAACTTACAATGCTGAGAAAACCAAAACCAAATTAAGCAAAACCAACATCATTGTTCATGAAAAGCCGCAAATAAGCGATGATCCTGTAACTCCCAATGTACCGATGAACTTGGCACTGGGTGCTGTTGTAGGACTTATATTTGGTGCGGGTATTGCCTTCTTCCTTGAGCATATGGATACTTCTGTAAAGAGCCTTGAGGATGTAGAGCGGTTTCTGAATGTGTCTGTTTTGGCCGTTATTCCTCGGGATGTCGGCGTGCTCCACAAGCAAATCGGCATGAGTCCCGATGCGGAGGCATATCGCATCTTGCGAACCAATATTGAATTCAATCGTAAGAACCCTGAAGACAATGCCATCACCGTGGTGTCAGGCGGTGCCGGAGAAGGTAAATCAACAACACTTGTAAACCTTGCTTATGTCTGTGCCCAGGGCGGTTATACCACGCTGATGATTGACGCGGATTTGCGCCGTCCCCGCTTGCACACCTTTTTCGATATCAGTAATTCTGTGGGATTGACCAACTACCTGACTACTGATCTTCAGCTCGAAGATGTGATTTTGCAAACACCCGTAGACAACCTCTATTTCATGCCATCAGGTATTCTACCTGCAGATGCAGCGGGCATTCTGAACTCCCGACGTATGTCAGAGCTCATTCAGGACGTTAAGGAGCGTTTTGATTTGGTGCTAATTGACTCTCCGCCGATTCTGGGAGTTAGTGATGTGTCGGTTTTGGCGAGTGAGGTAGATCTCACCATGATCGTTGTTCAGCACCGTAAACTGCCTCGGAACATGATTCTCAGGGTGAAGCAAGCGGTTGAAAATGTCGGCGGAACGGTAATTGGTGTTGTTTTGAACAACGTGGATGTACGCAGTGACAACCAGTATCAATACTACACGAGTTACTACACGTATTATGCGCCGACCACCGGAGAGGAAATTTCCAGAGAAGAAACAAGAAAACCCGCTGCGACGATAGCTGGAAATGCGAGAGACCGGGGAGAGGATCAAGATCTCTACTAGCATCATTAAAATCCAATCCAGCAGCTCATACTTCATGTCGTTGCGGTAAATTGACAACAGAAATCAAAAATCAAACTCCTGCTTCATTATGAAATTACACCAGAAGATTAGAGCTGCGGTTCTCGCTTTTATGCTTGGCTCAGTTGCCACTTTATCTGCGGCACCGGAGATTGCGGCCAATACCACCTTGAATATCAAACTCTTTGGTGTCTTGCCTCAGGAGCAGTCAAAATTTGATGGTGACTACCAGGTTGATCCTAGAGGTTTTATTTATTTGCCCTTGCTACAAGATGGGATCAAGGCCAGTGGCATTTCCAGTTCCGCATTGGCTCGACGCATTGAAGAGGCATATAAGAATGCAGAGATTTACAGCAACCCACGGATCAACGTTATTTCCAACAAAGATCAGGCAGCTCAAAAAATTGATGCCCAGATTATCACGGTAGGTGGAAAGGTCAGAAAGCCAGGTCCTGTGCAGTATATCAGGGGGATGACTCTCTTCAAGGCAGTCGCGGCTGCCGGTGGTGCCGATGCCTTTGGAGCCGACAACAGGGTAGAGCTCCACCAGAGGGGGGTTAAAAAGATATACGATATCAAAAGTAATGCCCAACACATGGCAATTCCGGTTTTTCCAGGTGACACGATTCGAATACCTCAGAAAAATGTGTGGGGCAAGTAAGGGCCCGGTCATCTGATGACGACTTTCTAAGATCGTTTTTTTGCCTCAGCAGTGAATTGATTCACTTCGTTGATGGGTCAGCCTGAGGAGTGCGTCATCACTTAGCGCAGGGTCACTGTCGTTTATATAGTGTCGCTGTGGATGATGTTGTCAGCTGTGTTCCATTGCACGGGCCGGCTTATAAAAACCTGCACAGGCACTTGACCGAATCCAGCGACTTGCTATGTTGCGCACTCTCAATTTCTGAAAGAGCACACACTCTTGTGCAAAACCTTTCATTTAACTACAAACCATACTACTACAAAGATGGCTACTGCTAAAAGCAAGACAGCAAAGAAACCTGCCCCTAAGGCAGCCGCCCGCAAGACCCGGAAAAAGGTCTCCCGTAAATCCAAAAAACATGTCTACTTCTTCGGAGGTGGAAAAGCAGACGGCAACGGCTCACAGAAAAACCTTCTCGGAGGCAAGGGCGCTAACCTCGCTGAGATGGGGCTCATTGGCATTCCTGTTCCGGCAGGCTTCACCATCACCACTGAAGTTTGCACCTACTATTACGACCACGGCAAAAAATACCCAACAACGCTCGATGCTGAAATCGAGGCCAACATTGCCAAGGTTGAGAAAGTCATGGGTAAAAAGTTTGGTGACCTCAACAATCCTCTCCTTCTTTCTGTTCGTTCCGGTGCACGTGAATCCATGCCCGGCATGATGGACACCATCCTTAACCTTGGAATCAATGATCAAGTTGTCGAGGCCTTGGCCAAGAAGACTGGCAATCCCAAGTTTGCTTGGGACTCCTACCGCCGCTTCCTGCAGATGTATGGTAGTGTCGTCATGGGTGTTGAAGCTCACGCTGGTGAGCACCATGACCCCTACGAGGTGATCCTCGACAAAGCCAAGGCGAGTGCCAAGGTCAAGGATGACTCCGGACTCAAGGAAAAAGACCTCCGCTGGGTGGTTGCTGAGTTCAAGAAGCTCATCAAGAAACGTTCTGGCAAGAACTTCCCCGAGGATCCGATGGCTCAGCTCAAAGGTGCGGTCAACGCAGTCTTTGACTCTTGGAATAACGATCGTGCCATTGTGTATCGCCAGAAGTATGGAATTCCCGCCGCATGGGGAACAGCTGTGAATGTGCAGGCCATGGTCTTTGGTAACACAGGTAAAGGCTCAGGAACTGGAGTTGCTTTCACTCGTGACCCCGCCACCGGTGAGAATGTTTTCTACGGTGAGTATCTCATCGATGCCCAGGGCGAGGACGTGGTTGCCGGTGTGCGCACACCCAAGCCGATCGCTAAGATGGCCAAGGATCTGCCAAAGTCTCACAAGGAGCTGCTCAAGATCCGCAAGGTACTCGAAAAGCACTTCCGTGACGTGCAGGACGTTGAGTTTACCATTGAGGAAGGAAAACTCTGGATGCTGCAGACTCGTAACGGTAAGCGCACCGGTTTCGCCGCGGTCAACATCGCCCTCGACATGGTCAAGGAGCGCCTGATCAAGAAGGAGGAGGCGATTCTGCGTATCCCTGCAGAGGACCTCAGTCATCTGCTCTCGCCGATTTTTGACTCTGCCGGAGAGAAGCAAGCGAAGAAAGTCGGCAATGGACTTCCCGCCGGCCCCGGAGCTGCTTCAGGCCAGATTTACTTCACCGCCGAGGCTGCAGTAGCTGCTGCTGCCAAGGGCCAGAAGGTTATCCTCACCCGTCAGGAGACTTCACCGGAAGACCTGCGTGGCATGATTGCTGCCGAGGGTATCCTCACCACTCGTGGTGGAGCATCCTCGCACGCGGCCCTCGTTGCCCGTCAGATGGGTAAGGTCTGTGTTTGTGGTGCCCACAACATGGACATCGACTACGGTAAAAAGACCCTTTCTGGAAATGGTGTGACTCTCAAGGAAGGTGATTTCCTCTCCTTGAATGGTTTCGTCGGTAATGTCTATGCCGGTGAGATCCAGTCTTCTCCATCATCTGTTATTCAGGGACTCATTGAAGGCAAGGCATCTGCCAAGCGCAGCGAGACCTACAAGAAGTTCAACCAGCTGATGCAATGGTCTGACAAGCTGCGCAAACTTGGTGTGCGCACCAACTCGGATACCCCGGGTCAGGTGAAGCATGCCATCGCATTTGGTGCAGAGGGCATCGGTCTCACCCGTACTGAGCATATGTTCTTTGAGGGTAACCGTATTGACTCCGTCCGCCAGATGATCCTCGCCGAGGATGACGCTGGCCGCGCCAAGGCGCTTAAAAAGCTCCTGCCATACCAGAAGAAGGACTTTATCGGCATTTTCGAAGCCCTTGAGGGCCGTCCTGCGACGATTCGCTTGCTTGACCCACCATTGCACGAGTTCATCGGCACACTGGACAACAAGCAGATCAGCGCACTTTCCAAGAAGATCAAAGTCAGCCCTGCCAAGATCAAGAGCCGTATCAACGCTCTGCATGAGGAAAACCCCATGCTTGGTCACCGTGGTTGCCGTCTGGGTATTGTTTACCCTGAGA
>JBDQHQ010000124.1:0-6381 GCA_040264795.1 Akkermansiaceae bacterium
ATGGTTTTGCAGGACCGCAGAGCATAACCAAATATGATGATGGCGATGACAGTATAAAGCTCCTTCATAGGATATTGTGTCAGAATTAGCTGAGGTAAACCTTGGTGGTTATTGAGGCGGATGTTTTTGCCTGTAGCAAGGAAGTAAAAGCATGTTTTTCCATATTAATGTTTTTGTCGCTGGATTGCAACTTGTGAAAATAGCGGCGCGGGATATGTTGACCTTATGGCAATTGAGACTTTTGATGGTATAGGTCCTGATATTGATAGTAGCGCCTTTGTTGCTGGTAGTGCTGATGTGATTGGGCGGGTCACGATTGGGGAGCAGGCTAGCGTGTGGTACAACACGACCTTGAGAGGTGATATTCATGAGATCGTCATTGGGCCAAAATCCAATATTCAAGACAATGCGGTGGTTCACCTGGCCGATGATTACGGTGCCTACATCGGAGAACTTGTTACCGTGGGCCACAGTGCCATTATTCATGCCTGCACGGTCAAGGATGAGGTTCTGGTAGGCATGGGGGCGTGTATTCTCGATGGGGCGGTCATTGGTGAGCGTTGCATCATCGGTGCCCATGCTTTGGTGACCGGAGGAACCGAAATCCCACCCGGTTCACTGGTTTTGGGGAGCCCTGCCAAAGTAGTGAAGACTCTGGACAAGGACCAGCAGGAGGGGATCAAGTATTGGGCAGAGAAATATGTCAAAGTATCACGCAAGTATCTGGATCGTCCCAATGGCGGCAAGCTGTCATAGCTTCATTCTTTCATTCGTGCCCAAACATCATACCTTAACAGATATCAAACGATGAGTGATCAGATTAGAGTTGAACCGGTCGCATTAATGCCTACCTCAGCCGGCTGTGCTGTTTTTTTGGGGGACGGTGACAAAGTCATTGTGTTTTATGTGGAGCCAGCCATTGGCGCATCTATTAATGCAGTGATGGCCGGGGTGAAACCACCTCGACCACTGACACATGATCTCTTTTCACAAATGTTGGACGCATTCGGGGCAAGGGTTGATAAGGCAGTGATTGTTAAAGTAGACGGTGATGTGTTTTATGCCCGGCTCTTTATTACTGCTGAAAATGAGATCATGGAACGCAAGGTGGTTGAAATTGATGCCCGCCCCAGTGATTGCCTGGCTCTTGCAGTACGTCAGGATGCTCCCATTTACGTCCGTGAAAATGTTTGGGAGGAACTACGCGACATGTCTGAGGTTCTTGCGGAACTCAAAGAAAAGGGGGGTGAGATGGCCGGCTACAGCCATGACGATGAGGATGACCGGGAAGAGAATACAGAACAGGATCCGGAACAAGAAATCGATTAGTCCGCGCAGTATTCTTTGCGTACAAAAGCGATTGCTTCATCTCTACTGTTGATAATTCCTTCTAATTGCTCTGTCTGCACCCTTGTGAGGACTTCACTAAATTCGGGCCCTGGATGCATGCCCATTTCAATGAGATCCTTACCGTTGATCAGTGGCTGGGGAATGAGTGGCTCAGCAGCAAATTCTTGTTCTTTGAATCTCAGAAAATCATAATTTTCGGTAAACCCGTTACTACTCGCACAATCGACCCGGTGCAGTTCCATCTCTTGCTCATAAGTGGGGCGGGCCATGAATCGTTTCAGCTTGGACGTGCGCATATTCTGAACGTTCATGAAATTCATATGGTTGGCTACCATGGCACATACATCGTGCGTGGTTTGATTGGAGCATCTAAGCCGCTGCAATATTTCCTCGCTCATTTCGGCCCCCACCCGGTCGTGCCCGTTGAAGCGGATCCGATCTTCTGACTCATCGTAGCTATAGGTAGGAGGTTTGCCGATGTCATGAAGTAAAACTGCCAAGGCAAGCTCCGGGGATGGTTTGTTTGCCAACATATCGAGCATGATCCGTGTGTGAGTGTAAACGTCACCCTCCGGATGCCATTGAGGCGGTTGTTTGCAATCGATAAGATCGTAAACCTCGGGAACAATGTGGTGCATCAATCCACTCTCAACGAGCAGGTCAAGACCATGAGCCCGCTGCTTTGAGGTCAGGATCATGATGAATTCGTCACGGATGCGTTCCTTGCTGATATTAGCCAGCAGGTCGGCATGAGTGCAGATAGCGGACCAGGTGTCAGGCTCTATATCGAACTTGAGTATGGTGGCAAAGCGGACTGCCCGCACCAGCCGCAAAGCGTCTTCTTGAAATCGCAGCGTTGGCTTGCCAATAGCTCGAACAAGTCCGGAATGGATGTCTTGTTGGCCATGGACGAAATCAATGACTTCTTCACTTTCGGGGTTTTGGAATAGTCCGTTGATGGTGAAGTCACGTCTGGAGGCATCCTCCTCGGGAGTGGTGAAGCTGACGCTTTCCGGCCGCCTTCCGTCTTTGTAGGAGCCATCGTTGCGAAAAGTGGCGATCTCAAAAGCAAAGCCGTCTTGATTGACGAGAATGACCCCAAAGTGAGCTCCAATTGCATTGGAATCGGGAAAAAGCTCCAGGACCTCATCCGGGGTCGCGGAGGTAGCAATGTCATAGTCCTTGGGCTCGTTGCCCAGGAGGATGTCTCGCACGCAGCCACCGGCAAAATAGGTGGTATACCCGGCGTCAGTAAGGCGCTTGGCGGTAGCGATGGCTGCTGTTTTGAGGTCAGGCACGTTGTTATTTAGGCAGAATTATAAGTATTTTGTAGTGTTATTATGCGCTTCTTATTCCTTCAAATAGGCTTGCAAGCCACATAGCTACAAGGTAAGAGCCTTGCCCCGCGTCTCCAAGGTGCAGACGGTCGATTTACTGCGTGATGAAACTATCCAGCTTGTTGTGTCCCAAACAGGTCATTCTAGATTTGAAGGGTGAGATTTGTGCCGATGCGCTGAGCAATATGGTCGATCATCTCGTGTCCCGCGGTGTTCTGGAAGCCAGCTTGCGGCAAGAAGTTCTGCAGCTGCTTGAAGAGAGGGAGAGACAGGTGAGCACCGGTATTGGATCCGGTGTTGCCATACCTCATGCTTTTTCAAGCTCCATTGATGAAGTGGTAGCTGCTTTTGGCCGTTCCGAAGAGGGCATTGATTTTGAAGCCATTGACAATGCACCGGTTCATTTGGTGATGCTTCTCATCGTGCCAGAGAAAGAGCGCAGCATGCATTTGCAGACACTGGCAGCCATTGCCAAAATGTTCCATAATTGTTCGATTCGCCAGCAACTTCAGGATGCCGGGAGTTCAGGCGACATATTGGATATTTTCGATGCTGAATCATCAAGTGTCCGCGCCGGGGGTGAGAACTAGTTCCTCGCTGAGTAATCCAGAACAAACCACATATATTAACCATGTTGATCCAAGAATTAAAGCAGGTGTTGTCTCAAGCACTAGGTGAAATAGGTGTGGATTTGCCGGATGGTTTTGAAGTACAGGTGGAATCATCTGCAGATTTACGTTTTGGTGATTACCAGAGTAATGCTGCCATGGTTCTGGCCAAGCAGCTCCGAACCAATCCCCGTGAGCTTGCCTCGAAGCTACTTGAGGTGATGAAACTTGATGGTCTCGCAGTGGCCGATATCGCGGGTCCTGGCTTTATCAATTTCAGAGTAAGCAATGATGCATGGAGTAAGAGAATGTTGTCATTGCTCGGTGATGACCGGCTCGGTGTGCCTGTTGCGAGTCCGTCACAGACGGTGGTGATTGACTTTTCAGCACCTAATGTCGCCAAGCCGATGCATGTCGGTCATATCCGCTCAACGATTATCGGGGATAGTTTGTCACGTATTGCCCGTTTTCTTGGGCACAAGGTAATCACGGATAATCATATTGGTGACTGGGGAACCCAATTCGGGATGATCATTCACGGATGGAAAACCATCATGAATGAGGCTGAGCTCGAAAAAGACCCGGTTGCCGAGCTGCTGCGAGTCTATCGCAGTGTCAATGCAGAGTGTAGCGAGGATGAAGCGGTGCGTGATACTTGCAAACACGAGCTGGTCAAGTTGCAGGGTGGCGATGAGGAAAATCTGAAGATTTGGGAAAAGTGTGTTGAGCTTTCCAAGCAAGGTTTACAGGGAATTTATGACCGTCTTGATGTAGGTTTCGATCATTGGTATGGTGAGAGTTTTTATAACGACAGGCTGGCACCACTTGTAGATGATATGCTGGAGAAGGGGGTGGCTCGTGAAAGTGAGGGTGCTATCTGCGTCTTCTTTGATGGCGATGAAAAACTTGAGGACAAGCCGGCCATTGTCCGGAAAGCGGACGGGGGTTTTCTCTACGCGACCACAGATCTTGCTACCATCGACTTTCGAGTCCAGCAGTGGCAAGCGGATCAAATATGGTATGTAGTGGGAGCACCACAGCAGCTGCACTTCCAGCAGATTTTCGAGGCCACGCGCAAACGTGGTCAGAATCCGGAGATGCATCACATCGCATTTGGCTCCATCTTGGGAGAGGATCGTAAACTGATGAAGACCCGCAGTGGTGACAACGTGCAACTCGTGGATGTTCTCGATGAGGCGGTGGAGAGAGCGGACCGTGTGATTGGCGAAAAAAATCCCGATATGGATCCTGACGAGAGAGCCCAAGTTGCTGCAACCGTCGGCATCGGGTCAGTGAAGTTCGCAGAGTTATCCCAGCACCGGATGACCGATTATGTTTTCAGCTGGGATAGGATGCTGGCACTTCAGGGTGATACCGCTCCCTATTTGCAATACAGTTATGTGCGTGTCCGCTCCATTTTCCGCAAATTGGACGATGGTTTCCAATTAGACCCGGCGTTACTTTCCATCGAGGCGGATGCGGAAGTTCATCTGGCGCGTATGTTGGTGCGCTTCGGTGAGATCGTTCCCATACTGCTGGATGACTTCAGACCCAATCTGCTGGCCACCTACCTCCTTGAGCTGGCAAAGGCATTCCACTCGTTTTTTGAAGCCTGTCCGGTCCTAAGATCAGAGGGTGAGACCCAAAACACCCGGCTCGTATTATGTGAGTTAACAAGCAGGGTGCTGCAAAAGGGCTTGGGCTTGTTGGGCATTGATGTGCCGGAAAGAATGTAAGCTCAGCGGTTCTTTTTATTTTTGGAAGACTGCTTTGATCTGGAAGATTTCATCGATTTTTTCGGCGGATGCGTGCTCTTTTGACGGGCTTTGTGCTGCGCTTTTTTACTGCTCGAAGATGTCTTGAGAGTTTTGCCGGGTTGTTTGGTAAGAGATACCGGATAACTGGTTTTTTTTACCGGGGAATCTGACTTGGAAGCATGATTGCCCGGTTGTTTTTGCTTATGCTTGACGAGTTGAGTGCACTTGTCCCCGTCTTTTTGATGGTCGCCATTATGGGTTTTGGTTTTGTGTTTTTTCTTGTCGCCATGGGCTTTGTGCTCGTGGCCTTGATGCTTTGACGAAGCATGGTACTTTTGGTGTTTGTGTTTACTATCGCCTTTGGGTTTGGAGCACGCTACATAGCCGCTGCCGCTTTTACGATACCACTTGTCACCGTGGTTGTAATAGCGGTGACCACCCACATAAGTGGTGCGACAGCCGTAAGGCAAACGTGAAATACTGTAATGGTGATAAGGTCTTCCTAAGTGACCATAGTAACCATAGGGGCGTGAGCAGACGATATAATGACTGCCACTGCGGCGATACCATCTGCTACCGCAATAATAATAGGGAATGCCGCTGACATAAACGGTTTGGTAGCCATGTGGTAAAGTGGTGTAGCTGGCACTGGCCGAGAAAGTAGTGCTGTCGTCATAGTAATAGGGGTCAACACAGGAGCTCACGCACAAAGCAAGCAGAGCGGTCAATATGGGGAGGAGGATTCTATGTTTCATACTACCGTAAGACGTGACTTCAGATGGAATATTCAATGTTTTTCAGGCATGTTGTATATGCCAGTCTTGCAATTCTTCGACAATATGGCGCAATAGTCTCTGTGAACACGGAGGATTGGATTTCAGCGGATCAGCAGTATTGCTGGCATCCTTTTACCCGGCAAGATGATTGGGTCAAAGGGGAACCCGCCGATCCACTCGTCCTGGTCGAGGGAGAAGGGTCGTGGCTGGTTGACTCGGAGGGAAGAAGATATATTGATGGCAACGCATCGATATGGACGAATCTTCATGGCCACTGTCATCCAGTGATTAATGCGGCGATTGTGGATCAATTAAGCAAAGTGGCGCACACCAGTTATTTGGGCTTCGCCAATCCGCGTGCGAGTGAACTTGCCAGGAATTTGTGTGCCATGTTTCCTCCGAAGACCTTGGAACGGGTCTTTTTTTCTGATGACGGCTCCACGGCGGTAGAGTGCGCTCTTAAAATGGAGATCCAATACCGCATCCAACAAGGGCAGCCCGAGCGTGTTCATTTTATCGCTTTTGATCAGGCTTATCATGGCGACACCATGGG
>JBDQHQ010000125.1:0-6297 GCA_040264795.1 Akkermansiaceae bacterium
GCATCAGGAGAAGGAAAAAGAGTTAAGGAAATTGGTCGATACAGAGAAGCGCTTGATCGAGATTGAGAAGAAGGCACGGAAGATAGCAGAGAAAAAAACCGATGATGACAAGCTTGCCAAAAAGCTTGCCGACGCCTTGGTAAAGGCGGCATCTGATCTTGCAAACCACCGCGAGAAACTTGCTAAAGAGCGTAAGCTCAGCGAGGATAAGCGGCTGGCATTTGTCCAAATCAGCGAGCAGCAAAAGGGGCCGGGAGACAAGCTTGCTATTGCTGATAAGGCGTGGAAGGAGATCAATGACCAATTAAGTGCGTATCATGCCAGGAACAAAGCCCTGAATGACCAACGCAATGCTCTGGGTAAGTCTATCTCAGGACAGCAGAAGCTTGCCAGTCAGCTTGAAAAGCAAATCAAACCCGCGCGTGATTCTCTCTCCAAAGCAGAGGCAGTTTGCCAAGAGGCAGCTGCTCGTTATGATCAAGTTATGGGGCAGCAACAAACGCTCTTTGATGACATCGAGCAGTGGCAATTGGCGGCCATCAATGCTGAGGCGATTACTCTAGCCGGAGAGGCCGCTGCCTTGGCAGCCCTGCAAAATAAAGACATGGATGCATATAGCGAGCTGGCTGCTTCAATTGAGAAGATCAGTGGATCAGGGATGCTTGAGAAAAAATCACAGCAACTCCACGCATTGCGAAAAATGATCGATCAGAGAGCCCCTGTCCTTTATGAAAAGCAGTGCCTTGCTTTAGAGAAGGAGAAGCAATACCGCAAGGGGCTTGTGGTTCAGGGCGCTAAGCCCTGATGCATGTCACCGGAACTTGATGCCAGGGCAGGCTTGGTGAGTTCTGTGTCTGAAATCTCACCTAATTTAGACGGTGTGCGAGGGGACCCACACACAGCCCCCCCGCACGGTTTCTACCAGTAATAATACTGGTGGAATCTTTGAGGGATTTGCTTCGCATCCCTTTAAAGACCTAACATCTAACTGCGCTGGTTTCTATCAGAAAGCTCGTGCTGTCAATGTTGATTTGTTGTTTTCTGAGGGGGCTGCCCGAGCATTCTTTTTTGATCCTTATTTGTATTTGCTATTTTAAATAGCATGGTTTTACTTATGCCCCTATGTATCAATTAGTTTGTTCGCTCTGTTTGTGTTTAATGTTGTCTGCTTCGGTCTCAGCCGAAGCAGCAAAAGAAAACTGGGAGCTTGAGATTTCCGCGAGTGTTCAAGGATTGCAGGCAGTCAAAGTCAACAAGCCGCGCAAGCTCCTCGTTTATTCGGTAACACGTGGCTACAGGCATAAATCCATCCCGACCGGGAAAACGGCACTGCGTATATTGGGGCAGAAAACAGGTGCCTTTGAGGCAGTCATTAGTGATGATATGGTAAACTTTGAGCCAGAGAAAATCCACGATTTTGACGCGATATGCTTTTTGAATACCACGAAAGATGTTTTTAAACCTGACAAGGATGAATGGAAAAAGATGGATCCTGCCGCGAGGAAAAAGGCAGAGGAAAAAGAAAAACGATTGCAGAAAAGTCTGATTGATTTCCTGAAGAGTGGCAAAGGTTTTGTAGGCATTCACGCAGCAACAGACACCTATTATTCATGGAGCGAGTATGGCGAGATGATCGGCGGCTATTTTGACGGGCACCCTTGGAATGCGGGAACTCCCGTAAGTATCATGGTGGAGAAGGGTCAGGAACAACATCCATGCTGTGCTCATTTGGAGGGGAACAACCTTAACTTCAAAGAGGAGATCTACCAGTTCAAGGCGCCCTATGACCCCAAAAAGCTTCATATGTTACTCCGGCTTGATCCGGAGCAAACGGATATCAGTAAAGGTAAGCGTGCGGATGAAGATTACGGTGTGAGCTGGATTAAGCACCATGGCCAGGGGCGGGTTTTCTACTGTTCACTGGGCCACAATAATCACATCTTTGCCAATCCTCAGGTTCTTGAGCATTATCTTAAAGGCATCCAGTGGGCACTGGGTGATCTTGAGGCCGAGGTGCAGATAGGAGAGTAGCCCGGCCGGTCAGTGCTTGCTGAAAATTCACCGAATGGACACTGAAAGTGATGTGGCGGTTTCTTCAGGCAGTTAGTAACCTATTCTGGCTTTGGACCATATTGGGAACAGTCTGGGCCTGGTTTGTGCCTGAGCACTTCACCTGGTTTATTTCAGGAAAATTTCCCGGAACAGATCTCAAGCTCATTAATCTTGGCCTTGGTGTCATCATGCTGGGCATGGGGATCACTCTGAGTGTGGATGACTTCAAGGCAGTCTTATTAAGGCCCTGGGTAGTTGGTTTGGGTGTGGGCTCTCAGTTTTTGATCATGCCACTACTGGGCTGGTCAGTGGCGATGATCTTCGATCTGCCTCCGATGCTTAAGCTTGGCCTGATCTTAGTAAGTTGCTGCCCCGGTGGCACGGCATCGAATGTAATTTGCTACCTGGCCCGAGCAAATGTGGCTTTGAGTGTGCTGATGACGATGTGCTCGACCTTGGTCGCAATCGTGCTGACCCCTTTGCTTACCAAGATGTATGCCAGTGCTATTCTCGAAGTGGATGCATGGGCGATGTTTCGGAGTATGGTGACCATTGTATTACTCCCGGTGATTGGAGGCGTTCTGTTAAATCGGCTTTTTGGTGATAAACTCGACGGGATCAAAAAAATCTCCCCAATCATCTCTATTTTGGTGATTGTATTAATCGTCGGGGGAATTGTCGGGGCGACCAAGGCCAATATTATTGCCTATTTCGGAGGCTTGCTAGTCGCTATTTTGATTGTGCACGCCTTGGGATTTCTTTTGGGCTATGGCGCAGGGTGGCTTGCGCGTTTGGCAGAGGGAGAGCGACGGACTCTTTCCATCGAAGTGGGTATGCAGAACTCCGGACTGGGAAGTGCCCTGGCGAAGCAACATTTTAGTTTATTGGCTGCAACACCTTGTGCAATCTCAGCGCTTTACCACTGCCTGATAGGCAGTTTTCTGGCTGCTATTTGGAGTGCCAGGCAACCTGACGCGGGAACTGGCAAGGATGCAGAAAAAACCCCGGAGTGAGAATGATTATCAGAGGCTTCGCCGTGCCTGAACAGCTTTGGCAAATTCTTCGAGCATGTTCTCCGTGGTTTCCCAGTTGATGCACTCATCTGTGACGGATTGGCCATAGGTCAGGTCAGCCAGGCTGCCTTTGAGCTTCTGTGCACCCTCAACGAGATTACTTTCCACCATAATAGAGGTGATCTCTTTACTTCCCCCGGCGATTTGCTCACAAAGTGATTGAGCTACTGAGGGTTGATTGCGGTAATCCTTCAGGGAGTTGCCGTGTGAACAGTCAATCATCACAGACTTGGGAAGTCCGGCTGCTTCGAGTTGGTCGGTGACCTCGGCGATGCTTTGGGCGTCATAGTTGGGGCCTTTGGAGGATCCACGCAGAATGAGATGGCATGCATCATTGCCTTGGGTGGCAACAATAGCTGTGACTCCTTGTTTAGTGACGGAGAGAAAGTGGTGTTGGCCGGCAGATGCTTGGATGGCGTCCAAAGCAATCTGAATCGAGCCACCCGTGCCGTTTTTAAAACCCACCGGCATCGAGAGCCCGGATGCAAGCTCGCGGTGTATTTGGGATTCTGTGGTCCGCGCACCAATGGCACCCCAGGAAATGAGGTCAGCGTAATACTGCGGTGTGATGGTGTCGAGAAACTCAGTGCCTGCCGGTATTCCCATTTCCGCCAGCTCAATGAGTAGTTCGCGGGCGATATGTAATCCGTGGTTAATGTCGAATGATCCATCCAGGTGAGGGTCGTTAATGAGGCCCTTCCACCCGACGGTGGTGCGAGGCTTTTCAAAATATACGCGCATTACGATGAGCAGGTCATCAGTGAAGCGCTGACTGGTCTCTTTGAGGCGGGTTGCGTATTCGATCGCTGCTCCAGGGTCATGAATAGAGCAGGGGCCGACAACCACCATGAGCCGGTCATCTTTTCCCTTCAGTATGTTTTCACTTTCCTGACGAGATGTAGCAACAATCTGAGAAGCAGTTTTCGATAGAGGTAAGTGATGTGAGAGGACGGCAGGGGATATCAAAGGTTTGATCCCGCTGATGCGTAGGTCGTCTGTCTGGAATTCGTTCACAGTGGTTATTTAAGGTGAAAATGGAAAAAACCAATATCCAAATGATGGGCTTTTCGTGCTGAGGCTCTAGATCGTTCCCTCGCGGGTTTCGCCCTGTTCGTTGGCTTGCCAATAATGTCCGGTATCAATGTCAAGACAGGTGAGCCAACCACCACGACATGCGTGTGTGTCAATGCATATAGCGTGATCCAACTTAAGGGGGTAGCCCTCTTGTTGAGGGGTATGGCCACAGACGATGGTTTTACCCGACTTGTGAGGCTTGGTCTCAAAAACACGCTGCCATAAAGTGAAGTTTTCCTCCTGGTCTGTTAAGTCGGCCTCAGGGTCAAGGCCGGCGTGCACGAGTATATGGTTCTTGGTTTCGTAATAGGGCTCACAGGATTTGAAGAAGTTCCAGTATTGATCCGGTATTTCCTCGGCTATTGCCCTTGGGTCATTGACTCCAAAGGAAGCCATTGCAGCGTCTCCACCGTTGTAGAGCCAGAAGTAAAGCTCAGGCTCTTCGTTGCGGGCGTTTTCCATCATGAGTTCATGATTGCCCTTGAGCGTGATGAGATGCTGTGTCTTGCCAAGTTCAATCAGGAAATCAATGACTCCTTTGGAATTCGGGCCACGGTCCACATAATCACCCAGTGTGACAATGGTGTCATCATCTCTGAAGCCGACATACTTGCACAATGCCTCGAGAGCTGAGTATGATCCGTGAATGTCTCCAATAGCAAGGGTGCGCATGAATGAGTGATGGTTAGGGCTTGGGTTGAAATTGAATCCTGTCGTGGGCAATCTGATGATGGATCATTCAAGGAGGGAGGCTAATGCTGGTATTTCCAGTTGCCGCGGCTAAGCAGTTCTACCTTGGTGCGAGTTAGTCCATCATCATAAAAACCAAGTCTCTTGGCACTTCCGGTAGTTACATCGATAATGCGACCATCGATGTATGGACCCCGGTCGGTAATAGTGAGGACCTCGGAACGTCCGTTCTCCAAGTTGGTGACTTTGACTTTGCTGCCCATGGGCCATTCCTTGTGAGCTGCGGTATAGGCATCGTTTTGCAATGGACGACCACTCGCAGTCTGGGTGCCGAAGTTCGTTTTTATGCTATACCACGAGGCAATGCCGTATTCAGTGGCAATGGGATCGGGAGTTGTCTTCGTAGCTTTAGTTGTAATACCGACATCGACACCGTCACTGGTGGTGTTCACATTGAATGACGTGAGCATATAAGCACAAAAACCACACAGGCCGGCGCCGAGAGCGGTCATGGTGATAGGCTTGATCATGAGTCTTCGTGTGTGTTGCGGCGAAATTTGCCTGCCTGGGGAGGGGGATTCAGTCGTTCTTGAGCACCTTGATGAAGGCATCCTGGGGTATGTTGACTTTGCCGATCGCCTTCATCTTGGCTTTTCCCTTTTTCTGCTTTTCGAGTAGTTTGCGTTTGCGCGAAATATCACCACCATAGCACTTGGCAGTGACGTTTTTGCGCATCGCGGAAATGGATTCACGGGCAATGATTTTTCCGCCGATAGCTGCCTGGATGGCCACGACAAAAAGTTGCTGGGGAATGACGTCCTTGAGTTTTTTGCATAGGTGCCGACCGTAGGGGGCAGCTTTGTCGATGTGTACAATGGATGAAAATGCATCCACGGGCTCGCTGGCAATGAGGATATCCATCTTTACGAGTTTGCCCGGCTTGTAGCCCGCATGCTCATAGTCCATCGATCCATATCCACGGGTCATGGATTTGAGCTTGTCGTTGAAGTCGATCAGGATCTCAGAGAGCGGGATCGTGCAGGTAAGCATGACCCGGTTCTCGTCGATGGTCTCGGTGTTTTCCATTTCACCGCGTTTTTCCATGACGAGTTTCATCATATCACCGATGTAATCACCCGGGATCATGATATAGAGCCGAACTACCGGTTCCCTGATTTCCTGAATCTCCTGAGACTCGGGGAGTAGGCAGGGGGTATCAATGATGATTTCATCGAAGAAACCAGGGCGCAGGTTTTCAAAACTTCCTGTGCTGATTACACCTGAAATATTTGCTCCTACTTTTCTTGTAATTTTCATTAATATTTTCCCTCCTTTTCATACTCTAAACCTGATTCGTACTTTTCCCAGTTAAAATACTGACATTGCTCTTGATCACACCCTATATCAC
>JBDQHQ010000126.1:0-6290 GCA_040264795.1 Akkermansiaceae bacterium
CATCTCGCACCACGCGTGGCACGACCTGTTCGAAATCTCGCTGCATCAGCAGGTAGATCTTCTGCAACTGACCAAGCAGCTCGGCCTCCTGCCGGGTGATGGCTTCCTGTTCCATGACGCTGCGCAGGCCGCTGAGTAATCCTTTCTCCGGGCAGTAGTCAAAGGCGAGAACCTCTTGTCGTGGGGTGTCGATGTAGTAACAAGTTGAGCCGTCGCGACTCCAGACGATGCCGTTGGAATTGGTAACACCTGTAAATGCCTGATGTATGGAAAGGTCCGAATCAAGTCGGTAGAGAGTTGCAGTTCCGGACTTCTTGGTGGTGCTGATCGTGCCGGCAAAAAAGCGGCCGTCGGGTGAGCATTTGCCGTCATTGAAGCGATTTTCCACGACATCAGACTCAGGATCGCAAATTGCCGTGCTATGATTTGTCTCTTGATTGAAGAAATGAATACCCGTGTCACCTGCCACAACCAGCCTGCCCTCAGGGCCTGCATTGGCGCGGGGAACTACGGTGCCAATGCGCCCAATGGATGCACTGACATCCCAACTCGATTCGGTATTGTTGACTGGATCGTATTCCAGAAGGTGTTTTCCTTCAATATCGACATACAAAAGGCGGTTGTTCCACCAGATGGGTCCTTCCCCCCATTGAGCTCGGTAAGAGCCGGCAATTTCAATACTTTCCATGCCGAAGATGACTAGCAGTCGTATTTTGGGCTGTCGAGTGGTAGTTTTTAAGCAGGTTTGATCTTGCCAGAGAAATACCGTTGTCTTTCCAGCAAATAAGACTAAGATTTCTTAAGTATGTTCATAAGCTAAACAATTGACCTTGTGATGAATCGTTACTTCCAATCCATGCGAGCTTTTATCTTGGCTCTATGTATGTGTCTCGGTGCGGGCGCTGCATCCGGGGTGGGTAATACGTTCACTTGGGAGACCCGAAAATACAACGGGCTCGATTATGTCAGTCTCATCAGTGTGAAGGAATTTTATTACTTCGATGTAATCAGATACGGATCAGTAATCACCTTGGAAAAAGCGGACGTCAAAATGGAGCTGCGTCCGGGAAGTCAACAGTGCCGGATGAACGGTCTGTTATTTGTTCTCAGCCATAAGCTCATCGAACAAGGTGGTCGTTATTTTCTCTCCAAAACCGACCTTATGAAATTGGTCGATCCCGTATTGAGACCAACCCACATCCACCGTGCTCATGTCTTTGGCACGGTGGTGATTGATGCGGGGCATGGGGGCAAGGATTCTGGGTGCGTGGGGCCATACGGTAACGAAAAGGGCTACGCCTTGAAGGTTGCCAGAATGGTCAGGGATTTACTACAGCAGCAAGGATATCGCGTCGTAATGACACGAGACAGCGATGTCTTTGTGAGCCTGCCTAACCGGGTGAATATTGCCAATAAATATGGGAACGCGATTTTCATCAGTATTCATTTTAACTCAAGTGACAATGTCATGGCGAGTGGCATTGAGACCTTTACCATTTCCCCTATTGGCGTTCCTCACATGGGACGTGATGTGAGAGCGGGGGATTTTCGCAGCGTGCCAGGCAATATGATGGATTCGGCCAGCATCGCACTGGCCACCGCAGTGCACAGCAGGTCATTATTGTATCTCAATACTGACAGGTATGGTGACAATTTTCAGATTCCTGACCGGGGTATCAAACGAGCAAGATTCGATGTCCTCACCGGTATCAGAATACCGGCTATTTTGTTTGAGGGTGGATTTTTGTCCAACCGCCTTGAGGCACGAAAGGTGAACACAGCGGCTTATCAGCAAAAATTGGCTGAGGCGATTGCCAGGGCCGTGGACGTATACAAAACAAACATCACACGACGCTAGGAAAGGTTTAGAGTTCTGTCGCCTTCCAGCGTATGAAGCACATGCCCTTGCTGCCACTCAGATCCACGCTTGCAGTTGCCAAGCCATCAGTTGATATCGTAACCGCAATGGGCGTCCAACTGCCGTCCTCAAGGCTGTAAGAGTATTCTGCTCCGATACCCATATCCGTGATGACGGGGTGGGAAATTTCAAGCTTGCCGTTTTGAATGACAGGAGTGAGCGCTGCATTAGAATCTGTTCCGTTCATGGGGCTAAGACCTAGAAGGTATTCGACACCGTTAGGTAAACCATCAGCATCATAGTCTTGGTCGAACTCGCCAATCAATGGATAATGTGTCTGGGCCCACTCACGGTAGTTTTCAGGATTGGATGAGTCGACCGGGGTCACTGTCAATGCTTTGCCGTAAGGTAGCCAGAGTGTCCCGACTTTTGGCCGAACCCTTAGGGTGTAACTCGTTCCAGCTTCCAGCGTGCCGCCAGCTGATTCACTGTTCAAGGTGACAAGATTCGAGCCTTTCGTAACACTTGTCAGGCTGATTACATCGAACCATTCACAATTAAGGAAATTGATGTCGTCAATATAGACGCCAATGGGGGCTTGCGGATGGTCAGTTACATTGAAGACTCCTGTCGAGGACGCAGGTCTGTGTAACAGAAATCTGATGGTGATCGGATCCTGCGTTACCGGCAGCTCGATGGTCTCAAGGTTGAATTGGTTGTCCGGAGAATAATCGCTGTTTCCTATGAATGTCTCTATGGTCATCCATGAGCCCCCGCCGTCTGCCGAGTATTGCACTTCGAGTTGAGTTTCAGGCGTCATGTAGCCGCGCCGTAAATTGAATGCCATGGATGCACCTGCTCCCGGAGCGATTGTGCGTTTAAGGGTGAATATCTCTCTTGTAAAAGGGTAGTTATTGTTTGGAAAGGCCAGGTGAAAGGCTTTATAACCCGTCTTCCAAAATTCGGAGCCGTTATCACCCCATTGAAAATGATCGCGGAGCTTGTAATTAGGACTGGTATCATCCATGACGTAATCACTGGTGGAATTCTCTGCTCCTTCTTCCCATGTCACCGGAGATAAGGACGAAACTTCAAATTGATATGCCTCGGCATGGTCGATTTGATTGAAAACATAACTGGCCCCTGTGATCAGGGGCGTGGTGGTGCCAGCAAGCTCGGGGTATTGCGTCAGACGACCCGGGTTGATAATGGTGACCTCGTAGTCATGACTGGTAGTAACTCCAGCGACCAAAATATTGGAGACAGTGACATGAATGGTGACATCCTCATATTCTGCTGAAGGAATCGACGATGAATCAATGGACTTCCATACAATGGTGTTGTCTGCATAGGAGGCGTTATCTGAAGTAATGACGGAGGTGATTGTGTTTCCGTCGGTAAGATTCATGGTAACGGAAGCGTTGCTGAAATCTGCTCCGGGATAAGAGAGTGACCATAGTCTGGGAACAAGAGGCTCAGGTATGAATCCCGGGTTGGGCCATGAGGTAAACCGAGGCGAGCTTGTGGCGGGAAGTAAATTGCCGAAAACATACAAAGCGTTGGCGGGTAAATAACCGCTATCTATGGGGCTGACGTCTCCAGTTGCTATTTCCTGTAGTCGAGAGTGCAATATGTGGCGACGATGTCCTACATCGGAGTTTTCCGCCCCACCAGCGCCCTGAGCGTCCTCGCTGATATAGGCATCAATGGCACCTGGCCCAAAATGACCAATCGCCACGTTGGAATAATAGGCTCCGTTTCTTGCGGTATCATTGTCTTCGATCCAACTTTCGGGCGGGTTGTGCGGATCTGCCGAACCATTGGTAACTCCACCTCCGGACAAAAATTCCGAGCTATTGGCAGACAACATAAATGCGGCTGCTTGTGCCGCAGATTCTTTGCTTGTGCCCACTGGGGCATTAGGTCCCGAACTACCGTCAACAGCGTTACTGCCGGAATTCATTTCAATATCAGCGTTCATGCCCGCCATGGCGCGGTAGAAATTCACTCGCCTCAAGACATCGTTTTTCAAAGCCGTTGATGTGATTCCCGGGTCACTGCTATCGAATGAGCCAGTCCAGCCCAGCCTCTGCTCGTATCCCAGAGATTGAGCATAAACCGAATTCCAAAATGAGATAACATCGTTGCGAGACTGAGTGTTCACTTCAAAGCCCGACAAGGAGGATTCGTTGCCAACACCTGGTGCCCACGCCAGAGCTTGAGGAGTAATCAATGTCGCACCGGCTAAGAAAGAAAATAGGGGTAGTCTTGTAAGGGTAAAATCCATCTGGAAAATGGGATGGCTTTTGGATATGAAAAGCTTTCTAACATACTAATAACTAATCATTAGTAGAGTCAAACTATTTGACATTCATAAAAATCAACAAACACATAATTATTTTGAAATGAATATCCTTTGCTTTGTGGTTTTTAGCCTGCTCATTTTCGCAAGATAGCAAAACCTGCCGTATGCATGTGCCGACTGTTCCGAGGCCATCAGTGGCCACTCAAGGGAGAGCTCAAAGCTTGCTTAAGCAGAGAGCTCATGTTGAATGACGCTCAAACCATAGAGGCTGGCTGTTTCAACACGTAACACAATATTCCCGAAATTGACGGGCTGGAAGTCAGCCTTGAATGCGGCATCATACTCTGTTTCGGAGAAATCACCCTCCGGACCAACAAGCAACGCAACACCACCTTTGGGAGCATGAGCTGCGAAGTGGTCTTTTAAGTGAATGGCACGCTCATCAAGGGCTGCAACCAGCCGTGTTCCTTCAAAGATGAAATTCTGCAGCCAAGTATCATATGATTCGGGCATGGCAATTTCAGGCAGATAATTTTGACCACATTGCTTGCATGCCTCGAGTGCAACCCGCTGCCACTTACTACATTTTTTCTCTGCTGATTCCGGGCGTGCCACCGTATGCGCAGTGATCAGGGGCTGGATTTTGCTCACACCAAGCTCCACAGCTTTCTGCACGATCCATTCCATATTAGAGCCCTTGGGGATTGCCTGGCAAAGCGTAACAGGGTGACTCACCGGTGGTGATGTCGTTTTATCAATAATACTGCAATGAACCTCATTTCGGCTGACAGAGCTTATCTTGCAGGTGGCCGAGACACCCTCGCCATCGAATATTTCTATTTCATCACCTTCACGCGCGCGCATGACACGTGAGCAGTGTCTGGCTTCCTCATCACTCAGAGAGAGGCGATCATCCTTCCATTGATCGGCGGGGATGAAATAGCGATTCATGTGAGCTGATGATTACCATGGGTTGCCTGCGCCTCAGGATCCGAAGAAGCGCTTGGCTTTCTCAACAAAGGACTCTTGCATGGGATTGTTTTTGGCTCCGATGGACTCAGAGAAATCCTTCAGCTTGTCCTTTTGTTCGGCGTTGAGTTTGGTGGGTACCTCCACTTGTACTTCGACGTGCAAATCCCCCTTGCCCCCGGAGCGCAGGTCCTTGATGCCTCGGTTTCGTAGACGGAAGGTCGTGCCAGATTGGGTTCCGGCAGGCACTTTGATGGATGATTTACCCTCCAGGGTGGGCACCTGAAGTTCACCGCCCAAGGCTGCTGTCACGAAGGGTAGCGGAACTTCACAGAAAAGATCGTTTTCCGAACGCTCAAATATATCGTGGGGTTTGATGTGAAGAAATACATAAAGATCACCCGGCTGTCCTCCGCGCAAACCGGCATCCCCATTGCCACTGGAGCGGAGTCGGGTGCCATCATCCACACCGGCAGGGATATTGATTTTGATACGAGTCGTCTCGTTTTTGCGTCCCTCACCACCACAGTCAGGACATGGGTCCGAGATGGTCTGGCCGGCGCCATGGCACGCCGGACATTCAGATTGTTGAACAAAGATGCCATGCTGACGTGTCACCATTCCCTGACCACCGCAAGTTGCACAAGACTTGCGTCCATTGCCACTTTTTGACCCTGTGCTGTTACAAGTCTGGCAGGCTTCAAGTTTTTCGATCTCGAGTTCTTTCTGAACGCCAGTAGCCGCGTCCTCAAGGCTGATTTCAAGATCATAGCGCAGATCACTTCCGGGTTGCCTGCCGGAGCGGTCTCGCCGTCTGCGCCCCCCTCCAAAGAGATCTTCAAAACCACCGCCTCCAAATGCCCCACCAAAAACCTGGGAGAAAATATCCGAGGCATCGTGAAAGCCTCCAAACCCACCACCTCCAAAGCCACCACCGCCTCCGCCGGCCTCAAAGGCAGCATGCCCATAGCGGTCGTAAGCAGCGCGTTTGTCTTCATCACTGAGGGCCTCATATGCCTCGCCGAGCTCTTTGAATTTTTCCTCGGCCTCTGCGTCGTCGGGGTTTTTATCCGGATGAAATTTGATCGCCAGCTTGCGGTAAGCTTTTTTAAGCTCAGCGGCTGATGCATCTTTGGATACACCCAGCACTTCGTAATA
>JBDQHQ010000127.1:0-6204 GCA_040264795.1 Akkermansiaceae bacterium
ATTTACATCTTTGCGTAGGCTCTCCACAAGCTTACCGCATTGCCACCACTGCTTACGCTCATGCTGATAAACCAGCATCTCGGGATAAATACCGAAGCAGAACCCCCCCTCATAATCTACCCATCCACATGCACCCCCGGCCGGGAAACCAAGAGAGCGAGCCTGGGTATCCCACTGACCCACAGCAGCTCGCAAGCGCTGCACATCCTCGGCAGTATGGATATCACCGCGTATGGTTTCAACTGGTCTCGCTGCAATGATAGAGACTGGGGCATGACTGCGTGATGGTATGTTTCCCGAAGTATCAAAAAACAGTAACCCGGGTAAGTGCTGCAGACCTGCAACAACCTGAATGGGCTCCATATCGAGATCCACCGGCTGGGGTGCCTCCACCAAAAACGGAGTGACACAATCTTCCCTGATCCTGCGAGTCGTATCCACGCCCAAATCAAAGACCAAAAGCTGGCAAGGGCAAGCACTCATCACGACGTATCGACTGATTGGCTCAACATAATAGCTTTTCAATTTGCCTTCTGAAGCAACAAACCATAGTTTAGGTAGATAGTGTCTAATCAAAAAATAAGCACTCAGATATCATGACCAATAGCGACAAAAACAGAGGCCTGCTTATCCTTATCACGACAATAATGGCCATTTTTGCCTGCCCTCCCGCCTGGGGTCAAGAGCAGCAGCCCAATGAGGCAGTGCACAATCACCTCTTCTACAGGCATGCGCTCAAAAAAGTCACGATCAAACAAGTTGATTTCGAAGAGCTCAGCCTTCGTGAAGCATTGGACATCCTTGCATTTAGGATCGAAAACGAATCCAACAAGCAAATCATCCCCAATTTCATCATCAATGACCCGGATGGTGAGTTCAAAAACCGACCGGTTACGCTAAAGTTAAAAAATCTGCCGGCCGATAACCTTCTGGGTTACATCGTCAATCACGTTAGAGGTTCCGTTCGCTTTGAACGCTATGCCATCATCATCTCCCCCAGAAGACCACCCCGCTAAAACCTCACAAGCTCGCAGCTACCCCGCCTTTCAGGAAGCACCCCGAAACTCATGCCTGAACCGCGAGATAATTGATCATCCACGCAACCACCACCACCTGAGGCAGGGTCAGCATCGGCAAAACCAGTGACATCTTCCAGGACCGCGTCGTTTCTTTCAATGCCATGATTTCGGGATAGTCGGTAGCGGCTCCAGCCATCAGAAACGCAAATCCATTACCCGGAGCATTTGCTCTGGTAACCAGATCAGCGGCAATCGGGCTGGACCCTTCAGAGCAGACTTCAATCACTGTGGCAGCCACAAGGGTCAAGATCACCCCGATCCAAGTAGGACCAAACCAGTCTGCAAACAGCTCTGCCGGCACCAGAGCCCGGATCGCCGCAGCCAATACCGTACCAAAAAAGATCCAACGCAGAATCATCTGGGACTCACCCAGACCCGCCTTGAGCATCTTGGTCAGCAAGCTGTGACTCATTTTGGACTGGCGGAATGCGGTTTTCATCTCATCAAGTAAATTAAACCCCTCCGGAAGCTCCACTGCATTGCCATTAGCTGGCAAGCGCCCTGCTTTGACCATTGCCTCGACGATCAACCCCGTAACCATGGCAATGAGGGCAGAGAACAAGATGAATAGCAAAGTCCACTTGATCCCAATGAGAGCAAAAAGCACAAAGGTCAGGGATAAAGAGTTCCACGGACTTGCAATCAGGAAAGCCAGCGTTTGCCCATAGGAGGCCCCACGCTCATACAACTTCATCGCAACAAGTAAAATCCCGTGGTTGCATAAATCGAGAAACAAACCAGCGAAGATCGAGCGCAGGATTCCCGTGGCCGTTCCCGGTTTTCCCAATACAGCTGCGACCCACTCGCGGGGTAGCCAGCCCAGAGCGCCAACCGCCACCACCCCGAGCGCAAGCCCCCACCACATCTTGTTGAGTAGCTCGAAAACGCCCCGGCAATAATGTGCCATTTGCTCTGACAAATCAGCGATAGTCTCGCCAAAAAACAAATGTCCCAGATAACCAATCAGCACCAAGGCAAGGGAACCCCAGAGCAGCCAGTCGAAACGTTTTTTGTCTCCGCTGCAGCATGGAGAAGTCTCATTGCCCGAGCTTGATGCTTCAGCTTGAGGAGAACTACAACAGGACGACATGGCAGTGGATTTAAGGGTCAATTAACGGCCATTGGCAGCCAACCATTCCACGACCTTCTCCATCGCCCTGCCGCGGTGGCTGAACTGATTCTTAACCTCACTACTCAGCTCTGCAAAAGTCTGGTCGTATCCATCCGGTGCAAACAAGGGATCATAGCCGAAGCCTCCTCGTCCATGTGGCTCAGCAAGTATGCGACCCTCCACTGAACCTTCAAAACTCGCTAAAATCTGGCCTGCTCTGGCCAAAACCATCACACAGCGGAAGCGTGCACTACGATTTTCTTCCTCTTTCAATTTCAGTAGCAGCTTGTTATTGTTTGCCGCATCATCCCCCGCTCTGCCGGTCATGTTATCTACATAGTAGCGATAATGATCACTCTCATTATTCGTTCTGGCATAGCGTGCAGAATATACACCGGGCTCACCACCCAGAGCATCGACTTCCAGGCCAGAGTCGTCTGATAAAACAAGACCCTCGACTTGTCTGCTTATCTCTACCGCCTTGAGTGCCGCATTTTCCAAAAAGGTGCTCCCGGTTTCCTCTACCTCCGGCAAATCCGGGTAAGAACCCAAGTCCGACACCTCATACTCAGGACCTAAAATGGCACGAATTTCAGCAGTCTTATGACTATTGCCAGTCGCTACGAGTAGAGCTGTCATAGAGCTTACTTAGCATTTTTATTGGCAGTGATCGACATTTTTGGAATAATTTATCCCCTGGAGCCGTCCCACCTATAACATGAAAGCTATCAAACAAATTGCCATCACCACGATCTTCATTTTCGCATGCACAGGATTTGCGAGTGCCAGCGGTTGGAGCACCGACCTCAAAGCCGCCTTGAACTCAGCCAAGCAAAAGAACAAATTCGTGCTGGCACAATTTACCGGTTCGGATTGGTGTCCTCCTTGCATGATGATGCATGACAAGGTTTTTTCCAAAAGTTCCTTCATCCGCCGTGCCTCCAACAAATTCATTCTTGTCAAAATTGACATCCCTAAATCCAACAAATCCCTCACTGAGAAAAACCGTAAGGTCATGCGTGACTACAAGGTAACGGGTGTGCCCACCATCCTGCTCTTTGGTGATGACGGCAGGGAATTCAGCCGCTTTGGCGCTGCTGCCTACCCCACCGAGGAAAGCTTCATCGACAAGCTCCGCGAGGAGCTTAAGAAGAAGGATATGGACTAGGCCACGGCACTCTACTGCGGCACTACCGGCTCAGTGAAAGTGACTCCATTACCGGCTTGAAAATCTCGACTTTCTCGTGGTTGAGCAGTCTTAGCTGATGGCGGTACTGATCAACAGCCTGTTTGCGCCTTTGGTCAGCCAGTGCAGCTGTAATCGCACTTTTCATCGCATCATAAGGCAGCAGCTCAGCAGGCCTGATATCGCATACCTCGATAATATGCCAACCAAGCTTGGTTCGTATCAGCTTTGGGGTGTTTAGCGGCAGGGAAAACGCATGAACCGCAAAATCAGCCGGCAGCCTGTCCCTGCGCATCCAACCTAAATCCCCCCCGCGTTTATTAGAACCCTCATCCTCACTGACGGATTCTGCCAGGCTCTCAATGGTAGCCTCACCGGCTAGAATAGCTGGTAGCTGTGCAGCAAGCACCTGTCTGGCCTCTTCCGATGGCCGGTGGAGCGTGGCAACAAACAGATGCCTCAGGCTGCGTCGCTCAGGTGTGGTCAATTCCTCCGGATGAGCCTCATACCACTCCCTCGCCTCCTGATCGGCTATCGTAATACTCGCCTTGATTTTAGACAGCACATACTTCTCTTGTTCCAGTCTTGCCTGCATGCGTAGCCGTAACTCTTGACGGCTCTCAATACCTTGAGAGGCCAGTGCCTTATCGAGTTCTTCCGAAGAATCAAAACGACTCTCAAATCTCGCCAGTTCCGCATCAACTTCCTCAGCTGGAACCCGCGCCTGCTCAATGTTCACCCTCACCTTAATACGCAGCAAGGCCTCGGCAATGAGCTCATCAAGGGCCAGCCAATACAGCATGCTGATCTCCTCCTCACTAATCTCGTGTGGGTCACGCCCAGTGCGCCACAAGCGCTCCCGCACCCGGCGCTCAACCTGACTCAAATAAATGGGCGCGTTATAAACCTTGGCGCAAATCCCCTCTGCCATCGCCTCCGCCACCTTGTCCTCCTTGGTCGGGAACATTCTCCGAAGTTCACCTCTTAACGGACCGTTGAAGATAAAAAAATCACAGACAAGATAAAGCATCAGCACGGACCACAGCACCATGCGTATCACGAAGGATTTGCTCATCTTCAGCATGCCCAAAGACTATCCATACACCTATGAGGTGCAATAGCGCAGTTGGGCCAACATCAATGGGCGGATGAAACGGCCTAATGACAGATGCCCACTTAAACCAAGGCAAGAATGCCGCAACGGTAAGCTTTGCCGATGGCACCGGGAGCATTTCTAACTCCCAATTTATGGTAGATGTTGCGCACGTGGGTAGCCACCGTGGGCTCTTTAATGGACAAGCGCTCTGATATTTTTTGCTTCGAGAGCCCATCTGCGAGTAAGGTAATCACCTGCACTTCCCGCCTGGAGAGAGGTTCAACACTCTGAGGGTCTTCTTTTTCTATAGCTACTGGTATCATATTTCTGTGGTCTTTTATTTTGCCGATCATCTGGATGGATTGTCTGCCTCAAACGATCTGAACATTACTTATTATGTTGGATGATACAACAGATCTAAAATATGTGTCTATCCCCATAATGTAGGGTAAGAACATCTTTAAATATCAAGCCTTAGGTTGATTCACGGCAACAGGCCTCGTTGTCTACACAACAAGGCTCGCTCAAGCGAATTTTAACAATTTCCCCTCGGTCACCTTTGGCATACTCCTGCCAATGCTTGTTTAAACCAAAAAGAGAACACCACAGCGATATGCCTTGCTGATGGCACCAGCAGCATTATCAACTCCCATTTTACGGTAGATATTCTTCACATGGGTAGCCACCGTAGACACCTCGATGCACAAATGCTGCGAGATTTTTTGCTTCGAAAGCCCGTCTGCAAGCAGAGCGATGACCTGTGTCTCTCGTCTGGATAGTGGTTTGATGTTCTGGGGGTCTTGTTTTGTTACAATAATTGGGGCCATATTGATTCGATGTTAAAAAGTGGGGCTCTTAGCGGGAATTATTACTGATTGATGAAGTACGATCATCGCACATTTATTACCTTACTCAATTTCTACAATATCTGTCTATCCACGTAATCACGGGACTGCCGATTAATTACGATCTGTTACGTGGAGATAATGAATAGGCATCATTCTTACTTGGAGTTCGAACAAATGGTACTGGTTTGGTTTTATCATGTCTTGGATGACGGGGAGCTGTTTTGTTCTAGTGTGACCAAAATGATTTTTGCCGCTTGGGCATGGAATCTTTTTGACACAGACGAGTTGAAAACGCGCGGAAACTTATGCGTCAAATTTTTGCACTTAGACGACGCGGACTTAATTGCATCTAACAAATAAGTCAACAGAAACAGGATGGGCAGGGCTGGATTGCCCCGACCCGTCGGGGCTGTGCCAGAATGCAAGTTTCCTCCTCCGGAAACTTGGGTTATTGAATCGTGCGCTGACCCCGACCCGTCGGGGCTGTGCCATGAAGCACAAATGCTCCTCCGGATTAGTGTTGGTGGGATCGTGCGCTGACCTTCGTTCCTCATTGATGGTGGGCAGGGCTGGATTGACCTCGTTCCACTCGGTCTGTGCTGAAGAGCAAGTTTCCTCCTCCGGAAACTTGGGTTTATAGTTTGCCGTGATGCACGGCACTTCGTTGTGCGCTCGAACTAAAGTTCGAACCCAGCCAACCTCTGAAAACCACTACTCCCCAGCCCTCACGAGGAGGACTGGGGAGTAGTGGTGGGCAGGGCTGGATTCGAACCAGCGTACTCATACGAGAGCAGATTTACAGTCTGCCGCCTTTAACCACTCGGCCACCTACCCATATTGGTTTTTATCCTGACCGGAGGTTATCCCGACCAGCACCCCTTGTG
>JBDQHQ010000128.1:0-6153 GCA_040264795.1 Akkermansiaceae bacterium
AGTAAAGATTCGCCGCATTCAATGGTTTGCTCGAGAGAACGTGAAGGTTCATGAAGCTCACAAATATGATCAAAAAGAGCATCAGCCTCGTTGCTGGTAAGCTCGACAAGCCCTGCTATGACAGCGACTTTCTTGCCCAGTTCCTTAGCCATTCGCGCAACCCCTGCAGGACCCTTACCACATAAAGTCTGGTCGTCGAGTTTCCCCTCGCCGGTGATCACAACATCACTGGCACGGACTTGATCAAGCAAGCCTAGCTCTCTGGCAATCAGATCAAAGCCGGGGACCAGGCAAGCTCCGCAAAACTGCAACAGACCAAATCCCAGCCCTCCGGCAGCTCCTGCTCCGGGCACAAGTGATGCCTCATGGCCATCAGTAAGATCGACAATAAGCTTCAGCATCGACTCCAGGGCTTCCAGATCACTTTCTATTGCCCCCTTCTGGGGTGCATAGACTTGAACGGCTCCATGAGCTCCTAGCAGAGGGTTATCGACATCACATGCAACCAGTATTTCCGGCAATGCGATCTCTTGTGATCGGTCAATAGCAGCGCACTGCATCAGTGCTTTGGGAGTAGGGTCTATTACTGAACCTTCACGATCCAAAAATCGGACACCTAGTGCCGCAAGCATCCCACAACCAGCGTCATTACTGGCACTGCCGCCAATGCCCATAATAATACGCCGGACAGCATGATTCTCAATGGCATGCCGCATCATTTCCCCCGTTCCCAGAGTATTGGCACGCCATATATCTCTCATGTTTTCGGGAATATGGCGTATTCCCGAAACCTCGGACATTTCCATCACTGCGGTATCACCACAGAGTACGTAGCTTGCAACCAAAGGACGTCCTATGGCATCGTGGGCCTCACAGTTGACCCACCTACCTCCTTGAGCAAGCCTCAGCACCTCTGCGAATCCGTCACCACCATCAGCTATGGGACAGGACACAATATCTGCATCCGGCAAAACGCAGCGTATTCCTCGTGCCATAAGCTCACATACCCTGTCAGCAGAAAGCACGCCTTTGAACTTGTCAGGTGCCAGTAGGATGTTCATCTCAGCGGGTATTTTTTGCGAAACTTAGCTGAGCTCAGTATCAGAATACTGGCCCAGTCCCCCTCATATTGCCGAATCCCTGAGAACTCCAACGTATGGCAAATTCCGGTAACGGCCTTGATAATCAAGACCATAACCTACGACGAACTCATCCCCAACTATAAAGCCGCTATAATCTGCTTCACTGATTCGTTCTCGCTTAACATCTTTACTCAAAAGCACGCAGGTTTTCACCTCAGCGGCACCCTCCCCTTTTAGTTTTTCCATGACCGCATCAAGGGTTCTTCCAGTATCTAGAATATCATCCAACAGCAATACCGCCTTGCCGCTCACATCAGGTAGTGATTGATCTAAAAATGATACCACCCCACTACTCTCTGTTCCCCCGTGGTAACTGGCCACATTTAGGAACTCAATCTCCATGGGTAGGGGTACCCTGCGCAATAAGTCGGCAGTAAACAAAACGGCCCCCTTGAGCAAGGCTACTACCACCATCGGCTTACCTTCAAAATCCTCCGCCACCCTCTGAGCCAGCACATCCAAGCGCCTCTGAATGATTTCCTCATCAATTAAAACTTTTTCTATGTCACGGTGCATAGCAACAACCTAGCCTCAAAAATCAGATTCCAAATAGCATTTTTTTAGAGCATTTGCATCGTTTCCTGTCTATGTCTGCCCCTATGCCAAGCAACGTCGTTACCCTGCTACAGAGACTTATCCGGATTCCCAGCGTGAATCCCGATTGCAACCCTAAGGGCGATGGTGAGGCCGCAATGGCTGATTGCGTCGCTGAGTTTTTAGAGGGTATTGGCTTCTCGGTTATCCAGGACGAGGTTCTGCCCGGGCGTCCCAACGTCATTGGCAGGTGTCCACATACAGGCTCAGAGCCAGATGGAAGGCCCCGGATCTTGCTCTGCCCTCACCTCGACACCGTAAGTGTCGATGGCATGGACTTGGACAGCTTTGGTACCATCTCTGAAGACGACCGTATTCTCGGTCGTGGTGCCTCGGATACCAAAGGTCCGATGGCGGCCATGCTTCAAGCACTTGCAAACACCAGAGAAATACTAGCCGAGCTGCCCGTGGCTGTGGATTTCACCGGCTTCATGGGTGAAGAAGCATCCCAACATGGATCCAAGCATTTTGCCAAACATCACGGACCTGAATACACTTTCGCCATTGCCGGTGAACCAACCTCTCTTGATATTGTCAATGTGACCAAAGGCTCACTGTGGGCTACTTTGAGTGCCAAAGGCAAGGCTGCCCATGCATCTCAGCCTGAGGCGGGAGAAAATGCCATACTCAAGCTGGCACGTGCGCTCATTGATTTTGATGAAAAAATCACCACCCAGCTTACTACCTACAGCCACCCCTCCCTGGGTTCTTCAACCATCAACATCGGCGTGATTGATGGCGGCAAGCAGCCCAACATCGTTCCCGATTCGGCATCCGCGCAGATTGATATCCGTACTACTCCCTCTCTTCACGACGAGATCGGCGCCAAGGCTCTGGTTGAAAAAATCATTGTTGATCAAAAACTTCCCATCAAGCTCGTCAACCCTCACGAAAACCCTCCTATGGAGGTTGAAAATGATAACCCGTGGATCAAGCAGCTACAAGATGCCAATCCAAGTTCCAAGGCAGTCGGCGCCCCATGGTTTTCAGATGCCGGGCACCTCAACGCGGCAGGTATTCCGGCTGTTTGTATCGGACCAGGCTCCATCGACCAAGCCCACACCAAAGATGAGTTTATCAGCATTAAGGACCTCGAAGACGGTGTTGATTATTTTGAGCGTTTTATACGCTCACTAAGCAAGAATCCTAGCTAGTTGATGCATCTCTGCTTACTGCGGATGCGTCTACACGTGTGATCGCCATGCGGGTCATGAACGGCCCAAAGATCTCAAAGATCACTGTCGAGCTGATCACCACAGGCAATATGATTTCCTCATATTCCGGAAATTCGCTTGATGCTACCAAGGCCATGCCAATGGCCACCCCGGCCTGTGGCAACATGGCAAGGCCGATCCACTGCTTGGTTGGCTTTTGAGCGCCACCCACAATACCACCTAACCAGCCGCCCAGATATTTGCCCAGCGTACGGGCCAGTATATAAGCCGAACCTATCACTCCGACTTGCATCAAGGCATCGATCTCTAAAGCCACGCCAGCGAGCACGAAAAAGATCACCAGAAAAATCGACTCAACACCCTCAAGCGCATGGAAGGGGTATTTGTGGTGCTTCGCTCGGTTGACAATAACACAACCCATGACCATCGCTGCAATCAGGTGGGAGACATCCAACCACAATGCCAGTCCTCCACAAACCAGAACCAGCCCGAGTGCCTCACTGAGGATGGGCTGCCCTTTTTTGACCCGCCCCGTCAGATAAGCCGCGGGAGTTCCCATCACTAGCCCTAGGGCTACAGCCCCACCAAGCTCACGCACGACACTCCACAGTATTTCCGCGCTTTGCGCCCCGGCTGGTCCGGTTGACTTCAAATACGCCATGCCCAGACCAAACAAAGTCAGTCCCCAGATATCATCCAAAGCAACGATGGAAAGCAACTGCCTGGAAAACTTACGCTGCTTGTCAAACTGTGACACCACATCATAAATGGCAGATGGAGCGGTGGCTGCGGCAATACATCCCAAAATAAGGGCAACTTGAAAACTCAAGCCACAGAGGATCAAAGTCAGTGTGACGGTAAAAACGCTTACCACAGCAGCAACCAGCGATATCCAAAAAACCGACAGTGCAGAACCCCGGACGCTCTTCAAAGTCAATTTACCCCCGATAAGAAAACCTATCATGACCAATGTGATATCGGCAACCACGTCGAAATGATCGGAAAACAAAGCAGGAACCAGATCCAGGCCATTTCCTCCTATGGCCACGCCAAAGAGCAACAGGATGGTTACTCTCGGCAATGGAGACCTCTTGGCTATAGCTGAGGCGAGAAGCCCGAGCAGTAACATTCCACCCACGGTGAGTAAAAAGTATGGAGAAACATTCATGGCTCCGTGTGCTTAGTCAGCGACGTTTTTTTTGTCTCTTACCCGGCCTCTGGGCTTCACGGAGCTGGTAGTTCTTTTCCTGCTGACGAAAAACAGGCAGCAACTGGTATTCCATCCACTCAAACGCGGCATCAAGACCCTGCTCCTCATAAATACGGCCTATCAAAGCCTCCACAGAAGTTGGGTTACCAATGTTTCTGAGGAAATCATTCGACGTGCAGCGGATAAACATATCGCCGTCCATTTTACCTTGCTCCTTGAGAATAAGCCGGCGCATATACAAGGCCAAGACAGCATCACCCACCCAGGCCTCTTCACGCTCACGTATGAGCTCTTCATCTATTTTTTTAGGTGCTGCCATTACTGGGGATTACTTAGTTTTGATTCGTTGTTGTTTTCGATCACCTCCCGAAGAGCAGACTCAGATTCAGCATCCCAATAGCCACTGCCCATCTCCATAAAAACCGAAGTATAGGGTAGTGCCGTGCAGGTCTTTATGACCAGCACGCGGTAGGTTTGGTTCACATTACCCAACATACGCAACAGCATCTTGTGATCAAGTTGCACCGTCTCACGGCCATGTAAAGCGGTCTCAAGTTCTTTGCGGTAGAGTTTGATACCGGGAGCATAATCATAAGGAACACTGGCTGCCTCGGTGGCAACATAGATTCGAGGCGTCAGGTAAGATTTTTCATCAATCACACGCTCCACCGCGTCAACCACATCGGGGATTTCGCCATCCAGTTCGATCACACGTAGGCCACGCCGGCTGTGTATTGGAAAAGCTGACTCTGCAATCACCACCCAATTACGAGCGCCCAGATGACCTAGCTCATGCCGCAAGCTTTCCAGCCAGGGCTTGGCACGGTCAGAGTCACCGACACAGCCAGCCAGTAGAATACTCAGGAGTAGGCACAGTAATCGAGGCAAAGGCATTATGATAAACTGGAATTGCGTTTAATGTGTAACACAACCAGAAATATTCAATCTCAATGGCTGCAGTGTCTACATCAGTTGTGCCCCGGCTTCGGCTAGTGGACTGCGCTCACCACGTGACAGGGTTACATGTGCGCTAAAGGGCTGCCCTTTCAGCCTATTGCGGGTGAAAACAAGTCCGTTGCTGCGGCTGTCAACGTAAGGATTATCAATCTGGGCCGGGTCTCCGACTAGCACAAGCTTTGAGCCGCGAGACATCCGAGTCACCACCGTTTTAGCCTCTTGAGGAGTTAATTGCTGTGCTTCATCCAAGATAAAGAAACGGTTCGGTATGGATCGCCCGCGTATGTAACAGAGGGCTTCAATTTCAATGATTCCACGCTCAATGAGCGCATCATAGGGCTTGCTGGCAGCCTCATTGAGACTCTCTTTCTTTTGCTGCTTCCTGCGTGGCCCTTGGTTACTACTTGGCTGCATCAAAAGATCCAGGGCATCATAGATGGGCTGCAACCACGGCTTCATTTTCTCATCAAGCGTTCCCGGAAGAAACCCTAACTGGTCTCCCATGGAAATCACCGGCCGGCTTATCGTCAAGCCATTGTAACGCCGGTTGAACATCTCATGCAAACCGGCTGCTACAGCCACAAGAGTCTTACCGGTTCCGGCCTGCCCGTAGCAGGTTACCAAGGAAATTTCTGGATTAAGCAGCGCATCAATCAGGCATTTCTGTCCCAGATTCAAGGGCTTGAGATGATGCCCGTCAGGGATACGCAAGACCTCGGGAATCTGCAAACGAACAAAAGTGCCGTTGGCATCAAGACGCGCCGGCATGGTCTGTTTTTCACCCGCCTTGAGCAACACATACTGGTTGAGCACCACTTCCTTGCGCCTGGGGTGCTCCAGCGCGAGCTCACCAGAGCTGGCAAAGCGCTGCAGCTCGGATGGATCGACATCAACGCATCGCAAGTCATAGCTACTGATCTCGACAGGATCGACTTTGTCGTTGAGATAATCCTGGCAATCAATTCCGACCGCACGTGCTTTGAGCTGCATGTTCAAATCCTTGGTAACCAAAACAACCGGCGTATCATTGTGCTCCATCAACAAGACGGTTGCGGCCAGGATACGGTGATCAACG
>JBDQHQ010000129.1:0-5960 GCA_040264795.1 Akkermansiaceae bacterium
CCGCTGGGAAGAGGCCAAGAATACGGCGAAGGCTGCGGTAGAAAAGTCACGTGCCATTTACGAGGATGAACCGGGCACGGTGGATGAACTTTCTTATTCTCTCGAGGTTCAGGGGGATTTCTTTCGTCAATACGGGGATCTTGAGGAGGCAAGAAAATCATATTTTGAGGCGCTGAAGCTCCTCGAGGGAGAGCCCTCCCATCTGGAGGCTCTTGCACGGATCAGTGCCAGTGTGGCCGTGGTTTATGAGACTGATCGCAACACGGATGAGGCGATCACATTTTATGAGCGGAGCATAGAGCTCTTTGAACGAATGGATCCGCCATCCGCCATTGATATCGCCAGTTTATGTAACAATTTGGCCTACATCCACAAGAGCTGTGGAGATTTTGACACCGCAGAGACTCTCTACCTCAAGGCACTCGAGATTTACAATGAGCATCTGGGCTCGGAAGACGAGGAAACGGCGGCCATTTGTAACAACATTGGTGCGCTATATTTGGCGGCAGGCCTGTATGATCAGGCCCGGGAAATGTTTGTGATGGCCTTGGATGCACGCCGCAAAGTTTTTGGAGAGAAACATCTGGAAACCGCACAGTCATACGCCAACCTGGCTGTGGCCCTCAGCCATACCGGAGAAGAAAGTTGGGCTAAAGAGAATTACCAGAACTCACTGAAGATTTACCAAAACGAGGTCAAGTTGGCTCCCATGGATTATGCGACCGTATCTGCCAATTTTGCTGAGTTCCTCCGCTCTCAAGATGACGAGAAAGGAGCGTCATCGGTTGAGAAACGAGCGAGTAAAACACTTAAGAAGGTCTAATAATCCGAACAAAAGCTCACTTCAGCAGTAAACGCTGCCTGCTTTTCAACTCAGGATTTTGCCATCAATGCCTCGATTTCATCGGCTTCGATCGGGATGTTAGCCATAAGATTGATATTTTCTTTCTCTCCGATCACCACATTGTTTTCGAGGCGTATTCCAATGCCTTCCTCAGGTATGTAAATGCCGGGTTCAATGGTGAGCACCATTCCGGGAGCCATTGGTTCATTGGCTGGGCACACGTCATGGACATCGAGGCCCAAGTGATGAGAGGTGCTGTGCATGAAGTATTTTTTCACCAGATGCTCGCTTGAGCTTTGCTGTTTGGCTGCTTGCTTGTCGATGAGCCCAAGCCCGATGAGCTCGTCCTCAACAAACTGGATGGTCTGCTTTTGGTAGTCCTTAGGCGTAATGCCGGGGCGCAAGATATCATTGCACTTTTTGAGTACGCGTAGAACAGCGTCATAAACCGCTCGTTGGCGCTCAGTGAATTTACCATTGACCGGCACGGTGCGGGTCATGTCTGCATTCCAGTTGCCATATTCAGCAGCCACGTCCATCAGAACTAATTCACCATCTTTGCAGCGCCTGTTGTTCCTGATATAGTGGAGTATGCAATTGTTTTTTCCACTGGCGATGATGGGTGTGTAAGCAAAGCCCATGGATTGCTGTTTGGTGAATTCATGAATGAACTCAGCTTCAATTTCCCATTCGCCGACACCGGGGCGGATGAACCCGAGAGAGCGCCTGAAGCCTGCTTCCGTGATGTCACATGCTTTTTGAATCATGCCAATTTCGATAGGATGCTTAATGACCCTGAGCTCGTGCATTAACGGCGCCAGCCGTTCGTATTTGTGCAGCGGATAATCGTGCTGGCATTTTCTCAGCAGGCGCATATCACGAGTTTCCAGCGAAGTTTCAGCACGTGGATGCTCGTTAGTGTTGAGATAGAGGTGCTCGGCCTGTTGAACCAGTCGGTTGAGTGTTGCTTCAAATTGGCTGTTCCATTGCACGTTGGCAATACCTGACAACTTGGTGGCCATTTGCTTGGTGAGTTTTTCACCCTCCCAGACAGAGATGTGCTCATCGGTTTCCCTGATAAAGAGAATTTCGCGATCCCGTTCTTCCTCGGCATCCGGAAAGAGGAGCAGGGTGCTCTCTTCCTGGTCAATTCCTGTGAGATAGTAGAGATCCGAGTTCTGCCGCCACGGCAAGGTGCCATCTCCGTTGCTGGGCATTAAGTCATTGGATTCAAGGAGCGCAATGCTTGCAGACTCCAGCATCGGTAATAGTCGGGATCGATTGTGGATGAAAAGTTCTGAATCGGCAGGATCGTATCTCATGATTTTAGTATCGATGAAGTGGGTGGTGGTAGAGGGTGTCAATGGAGGAAGCGGTGACCATTTAATCGTAACCCCAGCCTAATTTCTGGCGCAGTGTTGAGTAAAAATTGCGTCCTTCAAGACGCAGAAGGGGTAGTGCATGTCCCGCCTGCTCGACCTGAACACGATCACCTTGATTGATGGCCATGACATCACGTCCATCCACTGTGAGAAACATAGGGCATTCGGCATTTTTTGCAGGCGCGAGCTCGACGAGTGAATTGTGTGAGACGACGAGTGATCGGTTACTCAGAGAGTGGGGGCAGATTGGCGTGATGACAAATACCTCCGCTTTTGGGGCAATAAGAGGCCCCCCAGCGGATAGCGAATATGCTGTTGAGCCAGTTGTCGTGGCAACGATCAAACCATCCGCTCGATAATGATTGAGCAACTCGCCATCAACCCAAGCATCAAGCTCCACCAGGCGCCCGGTTTGTCCGCGTGCGAGGGTAACTTCATTGAGCGCTCGAAAGCTCTTTTTCTCACCATTGGCCGAGATGATCGTTGCACGCAATTGCATCCGTTCAATCAGCGTGTAGTCCTTGCCGGCAACGGCTTTGGCAAAGACATCGAGTTCGCTGTCAGTACAGGTGGTCAGAAAGCCCAGAGTTCCCACATTGATGCCGGCAACGGGAATATCTGCTGGCCCCAGCTGATTGGCGGCATTGAGCATGGTGCCGTCCCCACCTAGCACAGCCACCAAGTCACAGATTTTTGCCAACTCAGAGGCCTCCACTCCGTCACCGGCGTCAATCAGCTTGGCCGTCTCAGTTTCCAATACCGGCGTGAGGTTCTCACGCTGCAGCGACTCGCAGAGATTTTGAATGATCTGATCAATCCTGTCTTTATTCGGATTTGCAAGAATGCCAACTTTCACGCCGGGACATTAAGGCCTTTTCATCCAAAGATACAGAGTAAATCCAGACCAACATTTTTATGCCCAAGGATACCTTGAATCATTTAGAAAGTTATGATAATAAAAAAACATGAAAGATTTCCTGTCCGCTTATCGAGTGTATCGTCGATTGACTCCCAGCTCGTTGGCTCTCTTATGTTTTGCCTTTGTCCTTTGCCTGACTTCCTGTAACAAGGTCGGTCAGCTCGTTGATCGTCTCACCGACAGTGTTGGAGAGCAGAGTGATAGCAATGCAACCGTGGACGAAATGAATCAGCAGGAGGCCGTGGCACTCATTGCAAAAGAGTCCAAGCTGGTCATTGTGGAATTTTACACGGATACCTGAGGCCCATGCAAAAAACTTGCTCCCGTGCTGGAGCAGCTTGCAAAAGCCAATGCCAAGAAAGTGCGTATCGTCAAAGTGGATGCAAACCAAAACCATGAATGGATGAGGCAAGAGAATATTAGCTCTGTGCCAACGGTTCAGTTTTATCTCAAGGGAGCAAAAGTTCATCAGTTTTCAGGAGCCTATCCCAAGGATGTTATCCAGCAGCAGATTGACTTGCATGCCCATTCCTGGGGAAAGGAGACCGATGAAGATGGTAATCCCGTGCAGCCTGCTATTCAGCCTATGCCTGAGAAATGGTTGCCTCCTGGTGTCACATCAGAGTGACGCCGGCTGCTTGGAGTTGAGTGGTAGTCGTTGTTTTGGCTGTTGTGAGCTCTCAGCTTGCTAAACTACGCGGTTGACCCCATGGCCCATAGTGTCTAGCTTCCGCGCCTCAAGAAGCCACCATATGCCATGAGCGAGGAAGCAAAAAATTACAAGGATACCCTTAGTCTGCCTGAGACTACCTTCCCTATGCGAGGGGATCTGGTGAAAAACGAGCCTAAGCGCCTTGAGCGATGGAATGATGAGGGTATTTACCAACGCATTCAAAAGCGTCGCAAAGACCAAGGTGCACCCCGATTTATCCTACATGACGGGCCACCATTTGCCAATGGGGACGTGCATATGGGCACAGCCCTCAACAAGGTGCTCAAGGATTTAGTGCTGAAATCCAAGACGATGGCCGGCTATGAAACCCCCTACATTCCCGGTTGGGATTGTCACGGGCTGCCTATTGAGTTCAAGGTCATGCAGGACGCAAGGGATGAGGAGCCCGCTGAGGTGCGCCGGCGTTGTAGTGAGTTTGCCCGTGGCTTTATCGACATCCAGAGAGAGAGTTTCCGTCGTTTGGGCGTATTCGGCGACTGGGATCACCCTTACTTGACGCTCGATCCCGGCTACGAAGCCGATATCATCCGGACTTTCGGTAAGCTCGTTGAAATGAATGCTGTTTACCAGAGCCGCAAGCCGGTTTTATGGAGTTATGGCGCGGGAACGGCACTTGCGGAGGCTGAAGTAGAATATTTAGACAAAAAGAGTATGGCGGTTTATGTCCGCTTTCCTCTCAAGGATGCCACAGGTGATCTCTCCGATGCATCCATGGTGATATGGACAACGACACCATGGACCTTGCCCGCCAACCTCGGTATCGCTGTCCACGAGCAGTTTGACTATGTTTGTGCCACTTTTGCCGACGAGGACGGGCGCCAGGAAAAGCTGATTATCGTTAAGGACCTTATTGATGATTTCAGTGCCAAGACGGGATTTGTTCTGAATAAAACTCATGCCGGTTTCAAAGGGAACACCCTGGAGGGTATGGAGGCTGCGCATCCATTCCTTCCTCGATCCTCGAGGATTATTTTGGCCAATTTTGTCACCACCGAAACAGGAACAGGAGCTGTCCACATCGCACCCGGTCACGGTGCGGATGACTATGTAGCCGGTCAGCAAAATGATCTTGGCTTGCTCTCTCCGGTGGACGCTGATGGTAAATTCACCAAGGAATGCGGCATGGATGAGTTAGTCGGGCAACATGTGTTCAAGACGAATAAGCGCATCACTGAAATCCTTGAGGAAGGAGGCAATTTACTGGGAAGTGAGCTCTATGAGCATCAATACCCTCACTGCTGGCGTTCCAAGACCCCGATTATTTTCCGTGCCGTGGAGCAATTCTTTATTTCGCTCAAAGATATCAGGGGCAAAGCCTTGGAGGAAATCGACAAGGTTGAATGGCTGCCGAAATGGGGTCGTAACCGAATTTATGGCACTGTGGAGTCCAGGCCTGACTGGTGTATCTCAAGACAGCGCACCTGGGGTGTTCCTCTGCCAGTGTTTTTTGACAAGGACGGCGAGGCTATCATTAGCAATGAGCTGATTGCCAAAGTTGCAGATCTGGTTGAGAAGGAGGGAACCAATATCTGGTTTGAGCTGGATGACGCCGAGCTGGCGGCCCGCCTGGGACTACCGGAGGGGTGTAAGAAATGCCGTGATACCCTGGATGTTTGGATTGACTCGGGTTCCAGTCATGTGGCGGTAATGGATCGCCATCCGGAGCTTTCAGCTCCTGCTGACCTCTACCTTGAGGCGACCGACCAGCACCGGGGTTGGTTCCAGAGTTCACTCATGCTCAGTGTGGCCGTTCGAAATGCCGCACCCTACAAGACGGTGATGACGCATGGCTTTGTTGTCGATACCTCGGGCAAAAAAATATCCAAGTCGGGTAGCAAGCCGATTAATGCAAAGCATTACTACGATCAGTTTGGCTCGGATATTGTTCGTTTGTGGGCTGCATCCGTTGACTGGCAGACAGAGGTTCCTTTTTCGGACAAACTTTTCAAGCAGGTTACCGACCCATATCGCCGTCTGCGCAATACCCTGCGTATTTTACTGGGTAATATCAATGGCTTTGATGCTAAGACTCAGTCGGTTCCCCGCGAGGAAATGACGCTTCTTGATCGTTGGCTCCTAGAG
>JBDQHQ010000130.1:0-5958 GCA_040264795.1 Akkermansiaceae bacterium
GTTGTTGAGTCCGAAGAGCCACTTCAAGCAGGTGCTGAATCGTTTGCTATCAAGGGCGAACTATTAGCCGTGACAGCCTCCGAGAAAGAGACGAAGAGCACGAAACTCAGCAAATTTAAAAAGGGGGACCAGGTAGATTCGATTGAGGGCTTTGAGTTTGAAGTTGAAAAGCTGGGGAAGCCTGAGTGGGGAGATGAACCACATTCGATTACATTGAAATGGAAAAAGGACGTATCGGAGATAGCAGATGCTCGGTTTTATGATGCCAATGGAGAGCAGGTAGAATCCTCAAAAGGCAGCACATCAAGTTTTAGTGCGTTTGGAAAAGTTACAAGTGTGAGTAAGACCTACAGGCTATCGAAAAAAGTGGAAACCCTGAGAATAGAGTTCGATCTCTGGTCAGATCTTGCGGAGGTAAGCATCCCTTTTGATCTGGTGGTTTCCTTGGGCGGAGCTAAGTAGATTGCCCTCGTGCCTTGCGATGATTGTTTTGCGTAAATACTCACTACTCATTCCCGCCCAACTTGCTAAACTTGAGCTGGCAAGCCACGGCATAGAAGCAGTCATACTCGATGAGGCCATGGGTTCCATGGGGCTTCACTTGGTAATGGATAGCGGTATCAGACTTGCCGTGGCAGAGGAGGACCAGCATCAGGCTGATGCCATACTCAAAACGATGAAAGAGCGGGATTCGAGGGATGAGTAGGATAGTTAATCCAAGTCATTATACTTAGCTGGGTTTTCCAGACTTGCTGTCCCAAGCCGTCGTTTCCGCAGTAAATCATACACTAAAACATCGCCCTGAATGGAAAGAATTCCTCCTCACATCTTACTCGGAGCATACACTGAGGGTGTGTTTCCCATGGCTGATGATGGCGAGATTCATTGGTTTTCGCCGGTAATGCGGGGTGTGATACCTCTGGATGACAGGTTTCATATCCCACATGGACTTAAAAAAACCCTCAAAAACAATCCTTACCAATCACGGATGAACTGCGCATTCCGTGAAGTCATGACCGGATGCAGTCAGAGGGATGAAACATGGATTAACGAAGTAATCCTTGAGAGTTACTACCATCTTTACGAGCTTGGCTACGGCTATTCCTTTGAAAGCTGGGACGATGATGGATTGCAGGGAGGCCTTTACGGAGTTGCCATCGGGAAGGCTTTTTTCGGTGAGAGTATGTTTTCACGTAAGCCCGATGCCAGCAAGGTTGCCTTGGTTCATCTGATCGAATGGTTGAGGGAAAATGATTTCGTATTGCTGGACACACAATGGATGACAGACCACTTACGGCAGTTTGGTGGTATGGAGGTGCCACGAGAAGAATATTTAAACTTACTTGCGGAGGCGCTTGCAGAAAGCGAGGACTCAGATTAGACAAAGGATATGAGTCAATTTCGTCCCTGTATTGATCTGCACGATGGCAAAGTGAAGCAAATCGTCGGCGGCAGCTTGAAAGACAGCGGCCCTGGCCCCAGGGAAAACTTTATTTCAGACCGTAGTGCTTCATCATACGCTGAACTCTACCAAGAGAATCAGCTGGTTGGTGGTCACATTATTCAGCTAGGCCCTGGCAATGGTGATGCGGCTCGCAGTGCCCTCGCCGCATGGCCAGGCGGCATGCAGTTGGGAGGAGGGATCGATATTGCTAACGCGGTCGAATGGCTCGAGGCTGGAGCATCCCATATCATTGTGACTTCATGGCTGTTTGACGAAAATGGCAAATTCCGTAAAGAACGGCTTCAGGAGCTAGCCCGGGAAGTTGGCCGTGAGCATCTTGTTGTCGATCTGAGCTGCAGACGTGTTGAGGATGGCTGGAAGGTTGCCATGAACCGTTGGCAGACGCTAACGGATGTTGAAATCACGGTGACGGCGCTGGATGTCCTCGCTGAATGGTGCTCTGAGTATTTGGTGCATGCTGCGGATGTCGAGGGGCTCTGCAAGGGTATCGATACTGAACTCGTGGAAGTCCTCGGATCATGGGATGGAATTCCCATCACCTATGCAGGCGGGGTAGCATCCATGAAGGATGTGGAATTAATCGAAAAGCGCAGTGGGGGAAAAGTCGATTTCACCGTGGGTAGCGCACTTGATCTTTTCGGTGGCAAGGGGGTTAAATACGATGAGCTCTTGAGTTGGAACTCCGGGAACTCATGACCGGTGTCTATATCATCCTGAGTGTTGTCGCCCTTATTGGTATCGGCATAGTCGTGCAAAGGCTGCTGATTCGCAAGCGCAGGAGACACCTCATGGCCCTACGTCTTGATGATGTTCGTCGCGAATCCATTGCCAAGGATTTTCCTATATTTGGGAGATTACCCAAAGACTTGAGTGATGAACTCGAGGGGTTGATGCACGTCTTCATGGATGAAAAATCTTTCGAGCCTTGCGGGGATTTGGAAAGTGTTACTGACCACATGCGCCATGTCATTTCCGCTCAGGCCTGCTTACTACTTGTGAATCGCAAACATGACTTTTACCGGAAGTTGCGCAGTATACTCATCTATCCGACTGCTTACAGGGCAAAAAACCAGCATGGCCAGCATGATGTGCGCCTTGGGGAGAGCTGGCATTCGGGAAGCGTGGTCCTTGCGTGGGAGAGTGTTATAGCCGGTGGCCAAAATCAGGAAGACGGGCATCAGGTGACGATCCATGAATTTGCCCATCAACTCGATCAGGCGGACGGGGCTGCAGATGGTCTGCCCGAGCTCTCAACCGCCGGATGTTATCGGCAGTGGTCACTGGTTTTCAATCGGGCTTTTGATCGTTTCCAACGCAGACTAGAGAAGGGTAAACGCCCTGTCATAGATCCTTACGGGGCCACCAATCCCGCTGAGTTTTTTGCAGTAGCGACAGAGACATTCTATGAGAAGCCTGAGAAATTGCAGACGCATTACCCGGAGCTGTATCAGCAATTAAGCTACTACTATCAGGTTGACCCCCTGTGCTGGCGAAAGCCAGGTAGCAAGGCAGATTGAAATCAAACCATTCCGAGCTTCATTTTACCCTCTTCCGAAATCATATCCTGATTCCACGGGGGATCCCAGACGAGGTCGACATGGGCATCCTCGATACCCTCAATGGTCATGATGCGTGCCTGGGCATCTGCAGCGATGACGGGCCCCATGCCGCAACCCGGTGCCGTCAGAGTCATCTTGATGTTTGCGATGGTTTTACCATCAGTTTCCTCAAGCGCGCAATCATACACCAGGCCAAGATTGACAATGTCTACAGGTATTTCCGGATCGAAAACCTGCTTGAGCTGATTCCAGATACGATCTTCGAGGCTGGCGTCCGCGGGTAATTCCTCTGCTCCCGAGGCTGATTCACCACTAGCGTTGGGATCGATACCCAAAGCGTCAGCATCTTCTGATGAAATTCGAGCAAGGCCGGATTGGGTTGCAACAGTGTAAGAACCTCCCAGTGTCTGGGTGATAATCACTGCCGTGCCCGCCGGGAGAACGAAGGGATCTCCGCTTGGAATCTGGACAGCATTCACTTCCCGGCTGGTGATAATCTCAGTCTGCATGGCGAAGTGATCACACGCTCACAAAGTTTTGTCAACCCAAGCTGTAATGAAGCCCGTAAAATTGAGCAGGATTTCGGAATTCTCAGTTTGCATCCTGGGGTGAATCAACTATAAGCCCCAGATACCTACTTCTCATGAGCGAAAAACCATCTGCTGAACACTGTCGCCGCTACTGGCAAAAAAACATCGTCCTTGTTTTTGTCCTGCTTTCTATTTGGTTCGTTGTAAGCCTCGGGGCTGGCATTTTGTTTCGAGACTGGCTCGATGAAACATTCCCTAAAATAGGGAACGCACCACTCGGTTTTTGGATGGCTCAGCAAGGGTCCATCATATGCTTCGTCATCATTCTCTTCATCTACAAATTTATGATGAACAAACTCGAAAGCGAAGAAGGGTTCACCTCTAAAAATTAATTATCTTATGAGCCAAGACTACTGGAACTATCTTTTCATCGGACTCTCTTTTGCTCTCTACATTGGCATTGCAGTAAGATCACGCGCAGGCACTACCAAGGAATATTACACCGCTGGAGGTGGAGTATCCCCCTTGGCCAACGGAATGGCAACAGCTGCAGACTGGATGAGTGCAGCTACATTTATTTCAATGGCGGGTGCCATTGCCATCAGTGGATACGATGCATCCCGGTTTCTGATGGGCTGGACCGGCGGCTTCGTGTTGCTGACCATACTCATGGTGCCATTCTTGCGAAAGTTCGGAAAGGCCACGGTGCCTGACTTCATTGGTGATCGCTACTATTCGAAGTTAGCTCGGGCTGTGGCCGTATTATGCGCGATTTTCATTTGCATGACCTATATCATGGGACAAATGAGAGGTGTCGGAGTTGTCTTCTCCCAGCTCTTTCATATTGGCATACCCGCCGGTGTAGCAATCGGTGCTGGCATTGTTTTCGTTTATGCTGGGTTGGGGGGAATGAAAGGTATCACCTACACCCAAGTAGCTCAGTATTGCGTAATGGCGTTTGCCTACACAATTCCGGCAGTTTTCATCGCTATTGCCTTAACCAATAATTTCATTCCACAACTTGGCTTGATTAGCGATTACACCGCAGGATCCGGGAGCAGCATCCCATTCCTTGAAAAGATTAATAACATCAACACGGAGCTAGGCTTCAACGAATACACCTCTGGTAATTTATCCACGGTGAACATGTTTTGCATAACCGTGGCTTTAATGTGTGGTACTGCTGGTCTGCCACACGTTATTGTCCGTTTCTTCACTGTGAAAAATGTGCGCGCGGTGAGAAGCTCCGCATGCTGGACACTCATGTTCATCGCCGTCATTTACCTCACGGCACCCACTATCGGAGCGTTCTCCAGAGTGAATCTCATCGAAAAGCTCAATAATACAAGTTACTCAGAGACCCCGGCTTGGTTCAAAGATTTTGAAGAAACAGGCCAAATGGCATGGGTGGACAAAAACGGCGATGGCAAGATTCAATACTTTGGTCCCGGCAAATCAGAAACGGGTACTTTTTCTCCCTTCTTGGGATCCAAACCAAGCTATCCCGCTTACGATGCCCCCAAGGAGCAAAGAATTGGCATACATGGTGAAAGACTACTGGCAAGCAAGGCTGATATGACCAACCCTAACGAACTATGGTTTGGTAACGACATCATGGTCATGGCCAATCCCCACATGGCGGGACTGCCAAAGTGGGTCATCGCATTACTCATGGCAGGCTGTATCGCTGCGGCTTTATCAACCGCAGCAGGCTTACTGCTCGTACTTTCTACATCCATTTCTCACGACCTGATGAAGAAAATCATCAAGCCCGAGCTCTCCGACAAAGAGGAAGTCAACTACGCGCGCATGGCGTCATTTGTAGCACTCGGTGTTGCAGCCTATTTCGGCATCAATCCACCGTCAGCTTTTATTGCCAAAACTGTGGCCTTTGCCTTTGGCTTGGCAGCATCATCCTTCTTCCCAACGCTACTGATGGGAATCTTCTCCAAGAAGATCAACAAAGAGGGTGCTATATCAGGCATGCTCGCTGGTATCAGCTTCACTCTTGGATACATCATTTTCTTCCAGTTCCTGGGTGGCAAACCGGAACAGTATCTCCTCGGAATTACTCCGGAAGGTATCGGCTGTATCGGCATGCTGATCAACTTTGCGGTAGCGTTTCTCGTGAGCGCATTCACACCGCCTCCTCCGCAGGAAGTTGTCGACATGGTGGAATCGATACGCATGCCCGATGATCCCAATGATGAAAACACATCCGCCCCGGTGGTTCACTGATCACTTAATAGTGCCACCAAAGTCCTCAAAAGCACCAGTCAAACCCCATGAATCAGGCGATTGCAGCGGTGGGTGAAAAAAGGGGCAAAAAAGACATCAAAAGGTATTGACGTGGCGTGGATTTCGGGTAGTTTCCGCCCGCCGCTCCATTGGAGGGCACGCGAGA
>JBDQHQ010000131.1:0-5936 GCA_040264795.1 Akkermansiaceae bacterium
CTTCCGGAAAATATTCCACCCAATATCTGGCCGCTTCGAGTTTCATCATCCCAAATGCGGCCACGGCTGCCACCAGACTTCCGACAACCTGATAGATGGCACTAATCGCCCCTTCCTCATCCCAGATTAACGACATGCGCTCAATGGTCCAAGCCAGCACAATCATAGGGAAAACCGTCACCCGCAATCCATCCACAGCTCCGATTTTGTAACTCAGCAAACTCACCGCCATCATGAAAATGGTCACAATCACCACACAGGCTGCCACACGCGGGACCACCAAGAGGTTGAACCTTGAGAGCATGGCACGAAAGGCCAGCCCACCGAAGAGCATGGACAAGAGCATGATGAGTGCAGCGCTCATTGGCAGTTCCAGAAATGCAAGGCCCAACAATACCGGCATAAAGGTTCCGAGTGTCACCAGACCGACGAGGTTGCGTAACACCACCACAGCCAAGACCCCAAGCGGAATCAACGCGGCATAGCGAAATGGCGCACGTTCGCTGACAGGCAAAGCGGAAATGGTGGCAATCCACCAGGGGGATTCTGCCATTCTCTCAGCTGCCCCCGCAGGAGCGCGCTCCTTGATCGCGGTGAATGTCACCTCTGAGTTCTCTCCACCATAAACCTCAAGCATACTGCGGGCACGCGTCCAGAGCACAATATTGTCCATGCTGCCCCCATCCGGTAATACCACCCGCCAGATACCCTCCGCGCGATCATAATACTCGATCAAATTGATATGCCGGTGCGCCCCACGCTCTTCCTCAAGCTTGACACCCAGACACGGACGACAGGCGATACCTGCCATCTCCAGCAGATCCATAGCAAATTCACGCTCCCACACATCCGGGTATTTCTTTTGGTAGTATCGCTGCAGGTAGGCAAATGACCCGCTATCCGGCTTTTTTTTGAGCTGCTGCTGCACTTGACTGACGTAGGTGACATCATCCGCCGAATGTTGTCTGGCCGCTGCCACCAGTGTCTCAAGCGCCACCACCAGCGAACCCTTTGCTCTGACTTCACCGGGCTCAGGAGGCTTTGCTGATCGCGGCTGCCGGAACTCGTAACGGCCCGTACCTTGCTCCACACGGACACGGTAGTAGATCAACTGACGCCCCCTTGGCTCGCGTGCAGACCAGAACCCGAACGGTTTTCCGTCCTCATGCTCAACTGAGAAGCCATACCCAAGCGATATCTGTTGACCTTCTGTGGGGTTTTCCCAACCCTCACCCGGTAATGCAAGTGCCACCTTGACGGGCTTCCCCTTAGCTTCATAGGCAATACGCGCCTCAACCAGCCAAACATCCTGGTCCTGCTTGGGCAACAAGGGCACATGGAGAACCTTGTTCTTGTAGATGATTCCAGCAGCACTCAGCAGAATGAGCACGGAAACGAGACCATACAAGGAAAACAGGCGCTTAAGCATGGACTTCGTTTATTCTTTGACAGGAACCGCCTTGGGAGGGGCAGGCTTTTGCGAGGCAGGCTTTCCCGGTTTACCCAGCAGATCTGTCCGGCTTGCATCCACCGCGCCCATTTGCTTGAGGGCGTTTCTGCCGATGAGCACTTCACAGATCATATGGCTGCGGTCGTTAAGGGTAAATTCCGCCTCCATTTTCTGATCCCCTATTTGGAAAACCAGCGGCACAACATATCGCGTATCCAGACCGCCTGAGTCATTTTTCACCTTGGCTATCCTCAAGACCGGGGCCTTGTGACGATGTCGCACCCCGTTCTCATTCTCCGGATCACAGATGGTGAACTTTACCCATTTCTTGCCATCAATCTCAAGGGTTTCAATGTTGATCGCGTGAATTGAGCAGGTTCTGGCCCCCGTATCCAGCTTGGCCCGGAGAAGCATCTTCGGATTGATGACCCAAACCCATTCCTTCCAGCCGAGGATGCGGGGCGTGTCGGGTTTGGGCTTCATGACCGCTTCCCTGACTTCGGCCTGAGGTTTGGGTTCCGTGTTTTTGACTCCGGCTTGCTCCACTGCCGGCGGTTCGGCTGTCTGCCCATGACAAACCAAACCAGCCAACATGCCATTGAGGGTAACAATGACAGCGATCGACTTAGTTTTTGCCAAGATCATGGCAATGCTTATAACAGTGCGATAACGGCCATGTGGAGCACTAAATAAGATTACGAGAAAAAAAACCATGCCGCTTTTGTCACAATAATTTCCCTATTTCACGCCAGACAGATCGGGTCTCGTCTTTCTTGGTACGAATAAAAAGCTCCTGCAATCCCTTGGAGGTCTGGGTCACTGCTTTCAACCCACCGGGAACTTCTCGCTGCACACGTATTTCTCCGGTCTTGCCACCCTTGCCCAGTGACTTGCCGCCGTAGGAACGGCCAATGATCACGCCCACCACACCCGGCATGGCCTCGATTTTACTGATTGCACGCAGACACTCTTTGGAGCTACTTTGATGACGTCCGCGTGATGGCATGTAGCCAATCTAGCAGCAAGTTCACGGGCAAACAACTTGCAATTCAAAGCAACGCTCATGAAAGACCAGCAGCCGAAATCCGAGCAAGCCCCCAAAGTCAAAACGCCCAAATCATATGCGGGGGGGACACCGGCGGTGACTTCAGCGATGAAGCACGTCATGAGGGCAGCTGGACCCATCCGCGGCACCAAGGCTTTGTTAGATCTCAACCAGCTCGATGGGTTTGACTGCCCAAGCTGCGCCTGGCCGGATCCTGATGACCACAGGGCAGTTACCGAGTTTTGTGAAAATGGTGCCAAAGCAGTAGCCTCTGAGGCCACCACCCGCAGCATTGATCGCAGCTTCTTTGCCAAATACAGTGTCAGCGAGCTACTCGAAAAAAGCGACTACTGGCATGACCAGCAAGGCCGGCTGACTGAGCCGATGGTCCTGCGGGAAGGCGAGCAACACTACCAAGCCATCAGCTGGGATGAAGCCTTCCAACTCATCGCTCATGAGCTCAAGGCACTCGACCACCCTGACCAAGCGGCATTTTACACCTCAGGGCGTACTAGTAACGAGGCAGCATTCCTCTACCAGCTCTTTGCCCGCGTCTATGGAACCAACAACCTGCCCGATTGCTCCAACATGTGCCATGAGTCCAGTGGCACGGCGATGAAGCAATCCGTCGGTGTGGGTAAGGGCACGGTGACGCTGGAGGACATTTACGAGGCAGACACCATCATCTGCATTGGCCAGAATCCCGGAACCAACCATCCCCGTATGCTTTCCGCTCTGGAAATTGCCGTGGAAAATGGTGCCAAGATCATCGCGGTGAACCCACTCAAGGAAGCGGGCTTGGTCGGCTTTGCGCACCCGCAGAAAGTATCGGGCATGCTCGGCAAGTCCACCCCGCTATCCTCACAGTATCTGCAGGTAAAACTCAACGGTGATCTGGCTTTGCTACGCGCCCTCGGCAAAGAGCTCTTCACCCGTAATGCACTGGATGATGCATTCATCAGCGAGCACACTCAGGGCATTGAAGATTACCGCAAGGTTTGTGAAGCCGCAGACTGGGATGAGCTCACCAGCTTGTCCGGAATCAGCAAAGAGCAGATCGAGCAACTCGCCACCACCGTCCTACGAGGTGAGCGCAAACTCATCACCTGCTGGGCCATGGGCATTACCCAGCACCGCAATGCCGTAGCCACGATCCGCGAGATCAGCAATATCCACCTGATGCTCGGTGCCATTGGGCGACCGGGTGCCGGGCTTTGTCCTGTGCGAGGCCACAGTAACGTCCAGGGAGACCGGACCGTGGGCATTTATGAGAAAATGCCGGAACCTTTCCTCGCGGCCCTCGACCAAACATTTGATATCACCTGCCCTCGCAAGCATGGCTACGACACCGTTGAGGCCATCCTTGCCATGCACCGCGGAGACGCCAAGGTATTCTTCGCTCTCGGTGGCAACTTCGTCCAAGCCTCTCCGGATACGGAGTTTACCTCCCAGGCCCTCGCTAACTGCTCGCTGACTTGTCACGTATCCACCAAGCTCAACCGCAGTCATCTGATCACGGGAAAAAGGGCACTGATCCTTCCATGCCTGGGCCGCAGTGAGCGTGACACTCAGAACGAGGGCGATCAATTTGTGAGTTGTGAGAACTCCATGAGCATTGTCCACATGTCACGCGGTAAGCTTGAGCCTGCATCGAGTGATTTGCTCAGTGAGCCTGATATCGTAGCCCGCCTTGCCGAGGCCACCGTCGGCAATCATGAAAAAATTCAATGGCGTTGGCTGGTGGGCGATTACGACCGCATCCGTGATCTGATTGAAAAAATTGTCCCCGGTTTTGACGACTACAACCAACGGGTGCGCGAAGCGGGCGGATTTTATTTACCCAATCATGCCCGGCAACGAGTTTGGGACACCGCATCCGCTAAGGCTGAATTCAGCTCCGCAGCCGTTGAGCAAATCCAGGTCAGCGAGGACCACCTGATTCTTCAGACCCTGCGCAGCCACGATCAATATAACACCACCATCTATGGTCTCAATGATCGTTACCGCGGGATTGGCATGGGACGCCGGATCATCTTCATCAACCCCAAAGACATGAAGGAGCGCAGCATCAAGCCCGTGTCCTTGGTAGACATCACCAGTCACTGGCAAGATGGTGAGCGCAAGGTGGAGAACTTTTACGCCATCCCCTACGACATACCACGGGGCACGGCCGCAGCCTACTTCCCGGAGGCCAACCCTCTTGTCCCCGTCCAATCCACCGCTCTGGAAAGCAATACCCCTACCAGCAAATCCATCGAAATCAGCATCAAAACCTCAAAGCAGGGCAAATCCCCCGCTTCAAACTGAACTCCAAACTCAAACTGCCACCAAGTGGCTTCCTCTCGTGTCTGACAGAACCTACCTCGTTTATATTCTCAAGAACCGCATGAACCGTCGCTTCATCGGCACGACCGATGATGCCGCGGCCGAGCTCGCCGCACACAACCAAGCCAAATACAAGGGCACGAAACCTTTCAAACCATGGCAACTTGAATGGTGCAGCTCGCCGCTCTCCCGTAACGACTCTATCCGCCTGGAAGACGCCCTGCGTCACCACAAGACGAACACCGATATGATCTACACCGTGATACGCGATCATGAGCTCAAGGGGCTCAAGTAAAAACACCGGCGAGAACATGCCACGCTTCCTCAAAAAACCACTAGCATAGGATCATTTTGACGTTATAGTCCGCGCATGGACAATTCCTACGCCAACTCATATGCCAATCCCTATACCGTGGCAGCGCAGCCCGTTGATGTGCGTGCTGAGTTCATCCGCAAAACTTACGCTCACCTCGCAGGAGCCATTGCCGCCTTCGCAATGCTTGAGGTCTTTTTATTCTCCATTCCGGGCATTGAGCAGAAGGTATTCGGCATCCTTGGTGCAAGCAGCTACAGCTGGCTGATTGTCTTGGGTGTTTTCATGTTCGCCTCCCACTTTGCCAACAAGTGGGCGATGAGCTCGACGAGCACGAGCACTCAATACATGGGCCTTGGTTTTTATGTGATCATTGAGTCCCTCATCTTTTTACCCCTGCTACTGCTCGCCAAAGCGATGACAGGAGATGCCACTCTCATCATCAAAGCCGGAGGTGTTACCGGCCTGCTTTTTGCCGGCCTCACCTTTGTTGCCTTTACCACCAAGAAAGATTTCTCCTTCCTGGGAGGGTTTCTTAAGATCGGTGGCTTTATCGCACTGGGTGTTATCGTAGTTGCCATCATCTTCCCCAGCTTCATTACTCTCGGCTTCTGGTTCTCAGTGATCATGGTGCTCTTTGCCGCAGGCTCTGTACTCTACAGCACCAGCAACATCATCCACCACTACAACACCAACCAGTATGTGGCAGCATCTCTCGGACTCTTTGCAAGTGTCGCGCTGATGTTCTGGTATATCCTGCGCATCTTCATGTCGCGGGACTAAAGATATTGCCTAGCCGGTGA
>JBDQHQ010000132.1:0-5823 GCA_040264795.1 Akkermansiaceae bacterium
GAGTAGAGGGTGGTCCTACTGGGGTGACGGGCTTCTCACCAACCGGCACATCAGGCAACACTGGATGGTCAGGTAGCGGCAGCTTTAGATCGATATCGTATTTCTCTAGTGCTGTAGCCAGCAGATCCTGCCAGTTAGATGAAATGTAGTCACACCAGTGATCACGGGAATATTTGCTCTCATCAAGGTCTGAAAAGTAGCTCGAAAAGCCATGAGATGTGGGGGACAGAAAAACAACCATAAGGGTTGTTATCACTGCTGGAATTCTGAGTGAATGTTTCATAGGGGCTATTATGTAATGGGGTTGGAGGCAAGGCCAAGGATGGCATTGCTAACAGATGTAGGGGTGTTGTGTTTGGCGCTCACATGGTCTGCCTTAGCTTTGGCAAACATCAAACAGGGGTAGTTTCATAGAGCCCTTTATTATTCACAACTGAGTGGATAAAAGACAAGGCAAAAACAGGTCCTTCGTCTTACCAATCTATATAAGAAGTTGTAATAAAAAATATACCTTAAAGAAAACGCTCGATAAAACCTTGTAAAACCAAGCCTTGGCAGCGTTTTCACCCACGCTTTTCGGCATCGAGCCAGCTTGCAAACCTACTCTAAAAGCAGCTTCTCAAGCGTTCACTCAGGTCCAAAATTGAGCTTCCTTGAGACCATAAAGCGGCTTTTGGGCGAGTCAGCCATCAATCCTCACTTGCGATGCGTCTCAGGCGGATATTGCCCACCAAACCGGCGATGAGGATGGCGGTAAACATCACCCCGGTAACTGCCTCCAAATAAGCAGTCGTTCTGGCGATTTTTGCCACGGGGAGGATGTCGCCATAGCCGAGGGTGGTCAGGGTCACAAAGCTGAAATAAAACAGGGAGGAAAGCTCCCTACCCCCCTCCCCGAAGGAGAACGACCCCGGCTGAACCAATTCAATAAGCGAGTAGAGACCACCCCAGCATATACCCAGAAGCAGGTAGGCCACAACCGCTCCGGAGACCAGATCCGGCGTGACTTGATCTGCCTTGAAGATGGAGGAGAGAATCAGTGCAACCACCAGTACTAGAAAGACCAAGCCGTATGGCATGGCAATCATTTGAAAAAAGGTCGGGCTCCATCCCGCGGCCTGAATCACAAGGTTGCCCAGAACCAGGAAACAGAAGATGGCCCCCGCGATCTTGAGGACGCAATGCTTGATCCCAGTACCGGAGATGGAAACCAGCAATACCCCCGAGGTCAGAAAAAACCAGATGCTGAGCAACATCCTCCCGAGTGGCGAGTGCTCAAAGAGCGGCAGCCCGACCATGGTCACCAGCAGGCAGATCAACAGTGAGGTATAACTCCCTTTTTTGAAGGGCATGAACTTGCTCAAGGGCATGACATCCGGGCTTACTTAATACGGTAAATAATGGCGTAAAAGACGGGAACGACAATCATCGTCAACACCGTGGCACAGACCAGGCCAAAGACGATGGTCACCGCCATGGAGACAAAGAAGGCGTCAAAGAACAATGGCAACATTCCCAGAGCCGTGGTGGAAGCCGCCATGGCAACGGGGCGCAATCTACTCGTGCCCGAGGCAAGAATCGCCTCCATAGGGCCTGCTCCCCCGGCCAGCTGGGCATTGATCTCGTCAATGAGTACGATCGCATTTTTGATCAGCATTCCGGAGAGGCTGAGGAAACCAAGCAGTGCCATGAAGCCAAAGGGCTGACCCGTGGACAAGAGACCTGCAGAGACTCCGATGAGTGCCAGTGGCACACAGAGCCAGATCACCAGAGGTTGGCGCAGGTTATTAAAGAGACAGATCGTAGCAAGAATCATGAGACCTATGAACACGGGTATACTGGCCATCAGAGACCCCTGGGCCTTGCCCGAGTCCTCATACTCACCCGCCCAATGCAGGGCATATCCATCCGGCAGCTCGATTTCCTCAATCTTGGGCATCAGCTCAGCGAGCAACTCACTCGCCGTTCCTGAGGCAGGGTCACAGAATGTCGTAATCGTACGTTTTCTGTCCTTACGGATGATGATCTCATCCTCATAGCTGGTCTCGAAGCCAGACACCACCTCCATGATCGGAATGTGCTGCCGCGCAGACCAGCTCCAGATCTGAATACTGCGCAGTGAGTCAATGCTATCTCGCTCAGCTTCAGGTGCACGCATGATCATAGGCAGGAGGAGATCCCCCTCACGATAGACCCCGATGGACTGCCCCTGAAAGGCGCTTCTTACGGCATCAGCTATTTCCTTGCGGTCAACTCCCATGAGATTGGCCTGCTCCTCGATAATGACGGGGCGGATGACTTTGGTGCGCTGGCGCCAGTCCGTTCGCACCGCCTTGGCCTTGGGGTTGGCCTCCATGATGTCACGTGCCTGATTGGCGAGGCTGCGCAGCACGTCGCTGTCCTTACCAATGAATTGAGCCTGCACTTTGCCCTTTGATCCCGGACCAAGCTCAAACTTGTAGCCATAGCCCAGGGTATCAGGGAAGTTCTTCTTGATGTAGGCATCGATCTCGGGAATGAGCTTATCGACGTAAGTTGCGTCCTCAACGTCCACGAGCAGTTGCGCGTAGGCGGAGTTCGTGCGCTCCGGAGAGTAAGTCAGCAGGAAGCGCAAGCCCCCCTTACCGATCAGGCTGGAAACATGGGTAACCCCCTCCATTTTCCTAACCCCTGCCTGAAGCTCCTTGGCCTTGGCCTCGGTGTGGTCAATGTGAGTTCCTTGTGGCAGCCAGAGATCCACCATGAACTGCGGCCGTGTTGATGGCGGGAAGAAACTCTGCTTCACCAGGCCAAAGCCGAACACAGCCGCGATGAAGATACCGGCAACCACTGCCACCGTAATCCAGCGGAAGCGAATACAGGTGGTAAGCAAGCCCCGGTAGCGGCGGTAGAAAGCCGTATCATAGGGGTCCTCGTCTTTTGAATCATCTTGCGCGGCTTTTTGATCTTCCGCTTCTTCAGACTTCTTCGCTTTTGGTCCTCTGAGGAACATCGTTCCAAGCAGAGGTGTGAGAGTCACCGCGGTCACCCAACTCAGCAGCAAGGAAACCATGATGACTTGGAAGAGCGAACGGCAAAACTCACCCGTGGAGTCCTGCGAGGTGCCGATGGCGGCAAAGGCCATGATAGCAATAATCGTAGCTCCTAACAGGGGGATGGCAGACTGCTTGACCACATCGATCGCAGCTTCCACCGCCTTCTTACCCTTTTGCAAGCCTACTAGAATTCCGTCCACCACCACGATGGCGTTATCCACCAGCATGCCAAGGGCGATGATGAGTGCCCCCAGTGAAATACGCTCCAGGGCAACACCCATCCGCTCAAGAAAGAACAAGGACCCAATGATGGTGATGGTCAGAACCGCACCAATAAGCAGACCACTGCGCGCGCCCATGAAAAAGAGCAACACCACCACCACGATGGCGACCGCCTCTAACAAACTGACCACAAAACCTTTGATCGCGATATTGACCGCATCGGATTGCAGCGAGACGATGCCCACCTTTACACCCATCGGGATCTCTGTTTTGAGCTCTGTAAGCCGTGCCTCGAGAGCCTCACCCATGGTGACTACGTTACCGCCTGACACCGTGGAAATCCCAAGTCCAATGGCATTCTTGCCATCGTAGAGAATGGCACTGTCATAGGGATCCACGTAACCACGGACCACTTTACCCACATCCCTGAGGTAGAACTGGGTGTCATCCGCGTTGAGCAGCAGCCCATTAAAATCCTCCACCGTCGTGTATTCCCCGGTCGGATTGAGAGTGATGAATTCATCTCCCACCCGGGCTCTGCCGGCGTCACTCACCAGATTCTTGGATTGCAGCTCCCTGATGATAATCGCCGGGGGTACTCCAAGCTGGGCGATGCGGTCTCGATCCAGTTCAACGTATACCGCCTCCCTGCGCTCTCCAAAGGTGTCAATCTTAGCAACATCCTCAACGAGCAAAAGCTCACGCCGCAGCATGTCAGTCACCTTCTTGAGCTCCGCGTAGGAATAATCCTTGCCGTAGAAAACAATAAACACCCCGTAGACATCACCATAATCATCCACCACGATCGAGGGTCCCGCACCAGGCGGCAAATTCTTCTGAGCGTCATTGACCTTGCGGCGCAGTTCATCCCAGATCTGGGGCAGCGAGGACTTATCATACTTGTCCTGCATGGTGACCGTCAGGGTGGAAAGACCACGCTCTGAGCGGGACTCGATCTCATCGAGCTGGGAGAGCTTCTGCACAGCGATCTCCATCTCATCGGTGACCTCCTCCTCCACCTCACGGGCAGTGGCACCCGCGTAGGGCGTGATCACCAGAGCGTCCTTGATGGTGAACTCCGGGTCTTCCAGACGGCTCATATTGAGATAGCCGACGGCACCGCCAAGCACGAGTGCTGCGGTGAGCACCAGGGTGATCGTCTTTCGCTCGATACTGAACTTTGCGATATTCATACGGAAAATAATGGATCGTTATGATTTACCCGGGTCGGTGCTTAGGGCTGCCAGCGCTTGACTACCATGCCCTCACGTATCTGCGCCACCCCGGATCCGGCAATCAGCTCCCCTGCCGCGAGTTCACCGGAAATACCAATCTTGCCATCGGTCACCTCACCCGCTTCCACTTCCAGCCGGCTGGCGGTCATTTTCTCCGGGTCGATTTTCCAGACGTAGGCCTTACCGGCGTCATCAAAGCCAACCGCACCGACTGGTACCGTGTAAGCCGCGGCATCACGCAGTGCCTCTCCGGTCCAATGAATGATCGCCGCGGCAGTCATGCCGGGGCTGATGTTGAGATCTGCGGGCGGTGAGAAGGCGAGCGTTACCTGGAAAGTCCTTGTCTTCGGGTCAGCCAGCATGGATGTCTCCGAGATGGTTGCCGGGAAACGCGCGCTGCGCAGCGCGGTGAGACGGATTTCCGGGCGGGAGCGCTTGGTGCGTTCCTCGTTGCTCAGGTCCGGGTTGGCGAGCACCCAAAGAGTCTCCGGGATATCAATGACTGCCTCAAAAGTCGTCGTGTCCTGCATCACCACGATGTCCTGGTTCGCGGTGACGTTCTGGAAATCATCCACAAACACTTTGGCAACCACGCCTGAGAAAGGAGCCTTGAGACTTGTGTCCTCAAACGCCTTCTTTGCCTTTTCAAAGTTAGCCTGCGCGGTTTCCACGGAGCGGTTGGACTTCTCCACCGCCTCCTTGGATCCCGCCTGCTGGTCAAAGAGCCTCTGGTTACGGTCCCGCTCGAGCTTGGCCTCCTCCACAGTGGCCTTCGCAGAGTTCAGCGAGGACTGATAGTCACGCGTATCAAGTGTTGCCACCAGATCACCCTTCTTAACAAAGTCACCCTCCTTCACGTTGATCGCAGTGAGCTTGCCGGGCACTTCAAAAGCGAGGTCGAGCTGCTGGCTCGCCTGGATCTGGCCGGGGAACTCATAGGTCCTCTCCATCGTGGCGGAGTCAATCTCCACCACCTTTACGGGCCGGACGTAATTCTCCTCCGTGGCGGTTTCCTTGTCACCACAGGCGGTGAACAATGTGACGGCTAGCAGGGTGGCCAGCAAGGTGGCGGGGCGGGCAAGAGGTGCAATCTTGGATACTGTTTTCATAGTGAGTAATGTTAAAGCTTGGTATTGATTTAGAAGCTGCCACCAAGGGCGAGGTGCAGCTCGATTCTCTGGGCCAGACGGGTGTTGCGGATATTAATCCAAGCGATCTTGGCGGAAATCACGCGCTCTTGCATCTGCAGCACACTGAGCAAGTCGAGCTTACCGGCATCAAACTGCTTCTGGGCGATGTCGAGTGCCTCTTGGTTATCATCCAAAGCACCC
>JBDQHQ010000133.1:0-5797 GCA_040264795.1 Akkermansiaceae bacterium
ATGCTGAGCATGGGTCAGGCTGATTTTAATTTGAGTCAAGCCGTTGATTTTGCAGAATTCCTCTCCCCCGCCAGAGAGAATCACCTCAGGTTCTCCGCTCTCCCTCCGCCTTATTTCCATATCCAGCCAAGCAAGCTCTTTGCCGATTCCCGTGCCTAAAGCCTTGGCGATGGCTTCTTTGGCAGCGAAGCGTGCAGCGTAGTGAATCGCTGGTCGTTTCTGGGCTTCGCAATAGTCTCTCTCTGCCGCGGTAAACACCCGCGCAGCAAAACGCTCACCGAATTCCGCCATGGACGCCTCCACACGCTCCACTTCAACGACATCAATACCTATACCAAAAATCATCATAAAGCATAAGCCTCCATGGCCGCTCGCATTTCCCTGACCGCAGCAGCCAGGCCAATTTGGACTGAACGGGCAATGAGTGTGTGCCCAATGTTTAATTCGCTCAGGTGCGGAACTGTGAGCAACTCTGGAAGGTTTTGAAGGTTGATCCCATGCCCGGCATTAACTTGAAGACCATGCTCGCAGCCCAAAATTGCAGCCTCCTTGAGCCGCATGGTCTCTTGACTGCGGGCATCGCCAAAAGCATTGGCAAAACAACCGGTATGCAACTCAATCATCTCCGCTCCAATACGTTGTGAGGCTTCCACCTGATGGATGTCAGGGTCAATAAACATGCTTACCTTGATACCCGCTTCCTGCAGCTTGATGACACTTGGCTGAAGCGAATCATAGAGCCCGCTTACATCCAGTCCCCCCTCGGTGGTTACCTCCTCGCGGGTCTCGGGCACTAAGCAGACAAAGTCCGGCTTGAGCTTGAGTGCCATGACGACCATTTCCTCCGTGTTGCCCATTTCAAAGTTCAAAGGCAGGTCGACTTCCTCTCTGATCTCAAAAGCATCCCGCTCTTGCATATGGCGCCGGTCACCACGGACATGAATAGTAACGGAATCAGCCCCACCTGCCTGCGCATCACGAGCGGCTGTCAGTGGACTGGGCTCCGCATTGGGCGACTCAGGCATTCCCGCATAGCGTGCCTGACGCAGCGTGGCCACATGATCAATATTGGCTCCCAAGAGCAAACTCATGAGATGGGCATAAGCGACATTCTCCAGTGTGCCAACTTCTTTTCGAGCCTTTTAGCTCTATTTTTTGTCCAAGCTTCATCAGTCCTCGATTGCTTTTTCCTGCTGAGAATAGTTATCTAAGAGTCATGAAGATTGCCCTACAGCTTCGACAAGCCATGCCATGGCTGATCTTGCCCCTCCTGTTTAATGCGACCCAAATTGAGACTTACGGGGGTGAGCCTGATACGGCACCTGCCAGACCCTCCATACCGGACGACTTGATAGACGATCCTCATGTACGGGAAGAGTTGGGGGTCAATGAATTCACAGCTCCCTCAATCAAACGCATTTTTGATGACCTTGATCAACTCGCACCTCTTCACGCTGATGAAGTGGCACATGAAATGGCTACCCGAATGCCCTTGAATCGCGCTGACCTCGCGCTGGAAATAGGGTTTCTCATCGCTGAGGGCTTCATTGCCGTGCAAGCGGGACACATGCAAAAGATCGAAGATTTGGCCAAAGAGCTCTCAAGCTACAGCCGTGCCCTCGGTGCAGGCGAGAGGGTAAATCGACACGCGGCCAGCCTGCTTGAAAACGCACGCAAAAATAATATCGAGGCTCTCAAGAAGGAACTCACAGCCACTCAGCGAGATGTCGAAACCGACCTGATTCATCTGCGGGATGTGGACCTTGCTCACCTGATCTCATTGGGCGGTTGGATCCGGGCCTTGGAGGTAAGCTCACACGCAGTGGAGAAAAAATACTCTCCGGAGAGGGCTCGTATCATATACCGTGAAGACATTGCCGACTACTACGAAGCATCCATCGAGGCATTGGATCCTCGTGTCTCTGATCGTGATGATTTGAAGGAAATGCTCAAAATCATCACCGAGCTGCGTACTACCATGCTGCTCAGTGAAGATGCACAACCCACCGAAAAAGGTGTGGAAGAGATTGCTGTGGCAGCGCGAAAACTCGCTGAGCTGGCTCTGAACCGACGAAGATAATTGGTATTTGGCAAGCCCCCATCCGTTGCAAAAAAAAATGATGCTCATGCACCTTGACTCGTGCCCTTGTTATGCACCATATGGACACCGTAAATATCACATGGTAACGCCTTTGTTGTAAACTCCATGAGCTCGACATCACCACAGACCGCCAGATAAGCTCCCGTCCCGCACTACTTCCATTCTCCTCATCACCTCAATCCATCACTATGATCATCTGGACTACCATCGTCACTATCCTTAAAATTCTCGGCTCACTCGGCATTTTCCTCTACGGCATGAAGGTGATGTCGGAGGGCATTCAAAAAGCTGCCGGAAGTGGTATGCGCCATGCGCTGGCAACGATGACCCACAATCGTGCGAGTTCTGTATTCACCGGTTTTTTCACCACATCGATGGTGCAATCCTCCTCTGCTACCACTGTATTGGTGGTCAGTTTCGTCAATGCCGGTCTTCTGACTCTTACCGAGTCCATCGGCGTCATTATGGGAGCCAACCTGGGAACGACTATCACCGCGTGGCTCGTTGCATGGATTGGCAAATTCAGTATCTCTGCGATTACCCTGCCTATCATTGGCATTGGACTACCGCTCTTTTTCATCGGAAAAACCAAGACCAAGGCCGCGGGAGAATCCCTGATTGGTTTTGGCCTTCTTTTCACTGGCCTTTCTTATCTCAAGAAATCCGTACCGGATCTCAAAGGCGGAGTGAAAGAAAATGCTGAACTCCAGGAAACCATGCAGAATATCATTGAACTCCTCAATGGTTATGGCTTCGGCTCCACGGTTCTGTTCCTGATTGCAGGAATTTTGCTCACCCTCATCGTTCAGTCCTCGTCTGCAGCTATGGCAATCACCATCACCTGCGCCTGGAATGGCTGGTTCGGTACTGACCCTGCAGAGGCCTTCCAAATATCAGCCGCCATCGTATTAGGTGAGAACATTGGAACCACGGTGACCGCCTGGCTCGCCTCTATTGGCACCAATGTCAACGCCAAGCGTGCTGCCCGTGCTCACTTCCTCTTCAATGTCATCGGCACCATCTGGGCTCTGGCAGTATTTGCCCTCATGACTCCTCTGATATGGAAGTTAACGCATTTGCTCCCAGATTCCATCATCGAGGTGAAAACAGCCAAAGGAGCGGAGGGTGACCCACTGACAATCGTTGCAGCAGCCGTTGCTTTCTATCACACCTCGTTCAACCTCATTAACATCTTCCTCCTTGTCTGGTTCGTGCCCAATATAGCCAATCTCGTTCAGAAGTGGGTCAAGGATCCTGCTGACCAAAAGGAAACCACACACCTGCGCTATATTTCCCAGAACCTGGTGGATCTTGGAGAGCTCAACATTGCCGAGGCAGAGAATGCGATCCGCAAAATGTCCCAGCTCTCCGTAAGCATGTTCAATGGCTTTATTGATGTCTTCGAACATCCCAAAGAGGATATGTCAACTCAGGTATCCGCCTTGAAAAGCATCGAGGACGAGGCAGATGTCATGATGCAAGAGATCACCGAATACCTGGTGCGCTGTTCCTCCAAGGACATTGGCACAGTCAATGCCGCTAAAATCACCGCTATGCTTCGAGTTACCCAAGAGCTCGAGGAGAGCATCGATGCCATCTACCGCCTGGTAAAGCTCAACGAGCGTCGCTACAAGAAAAACCGCCAATTCCCCGAGGAACAGCAGGATACCATCCGCGAGTTTGCAGGCAGTGTCGCCCAGTTCATAGGGTTTGCCGATGAGCACCTGCTCTCGGAGGTGTCAGACGAGAACATGGCCAAGGCGGAGGCCATGGAGGATGCCGCTGACACCATGCGCAAACGCTTCAATAAGAGCTCAATGTCCCGCATGGCAGAGGGTGACGTCAAGCTTGAGATGATCAATATCGACATCAACAACAACTTGGAGGCCATCGCCAACCACACCCTCAACATCGTGCAGGCCAGCCAAGTCCGGAATGCCCACAATTCCTAGCCGGAACAGATCATTCCTCTTCGACAAGGATCCTGACACCGTCCTCGCTGACAACGACGACTTGTTTGCCAGCCTCGATGTAGCCGCTAAGCGCGGTGATATCGAGTATCCGGCCCTTGAAGTCACCTTTGCCAGCCGGGCGCAAGCCAGTCAGAGTGACACCACGTAGCCCGACGTGCTCACCGGTACCGCCCGAGACTGAATCCAGTCCTGTGGAATCCCCTCTCGAGAGCTCCTTGCTCATCACCATACGATTAAAAAGCGGCATATCCGGCAAAATGCGCATCAACATCAGCATCAGGATAGTGGAGCCAAGCAGACCAATCGCCAAATTGATTGCCGGACGATTGATGAAATCCATGGCACCCTCGGCATCCCAGCCCAAGATATCATTATCTTCAAAGGCGAAACCATCCACCATCGCCATGAAAAGGGTTCCCAAGACCAGCAAGCCACCGATGATGCCGGGAAAGAACAAGCCAGGCATGATGAACAGCTCAAAGATGATCAAGGTAACACCAAGCAGAAAAAGCAGCATGAGCCCATACCCCGCCATATTTCCAGCCACATAGTTACCGAAGAAAAACAGCGCAAAGGCCAGTAGGGAAATACCCCCACCGATTCCGAAACCCGGAGTTTTCATTTCCAGATAGGCACCGCCTATGCCCACTGCCAAAAGAATACCCGAGAAGGCTGCCGCCCAGTAGGCAAATTTTTCCATTCCTGTCGGCTCAGCAGAAATGACTTCAATACCGGCCAAGCCTTCTTTTTCGAGTAACTCCTCCACACTACCTACAATTCCTTTGGCAAGGAGTGGCTTACCCTCAAAATCCATGACCGCCTCGTCTGCGGTAAGCGACAATAAGTCCCCCTCCTCCACTTGTATTTCACCAAAATCGTAATACTCATCAGCAATCATCATCGCTCTGATCACATCAGGATTACGCCCTTTGCTCTTGGAAACAGCGCGCACGAACGCATTAAAAGCTGACTCAATCTTGGCGCGCATGATTTCGGGTATTTCGGCACCGGTGCTGTTGACTATGGCAGCAGCGCCAATGGTAGATACCGGATGCATGTAGATGGAATCCGTTCCCGCTGCTACCAAGGCACCTGCACTCAGTGCTTTGGGATTCACAAAGGCAAAGGAAGGCACCTTGATTTTCTGCATGTCCACCATGATCAGCTCTGCGGTGTCAAAGGCCAGACCTCCCGGGGTGTTGATATCAAATAAGACCGCACGCGCCTCCTCTTCGTTGACGCGCTTGATGACCCTTCGCCAGAATTTGAATGCCTGTTTGTTAATCAGGTCTTTCTCACCAACGGTAATGACCACCACCTTGCCCTTGAAGCTTGTCTCGCCTGACTTACCAAAAACTCGTTTTTCAGGCTTTGACGGAGGGCTCAGCTCCATAGGGGGGGCATCAAGTTCTGCTTTGCCCTCATTGTTGGTCTGATTTTCCTCATTGCTCGTCTGATTTTTAGCTGTCTCAGCTTCCGCAGGGGGCTTCGTGAGGCCAGCATCACCTCGATTTTGTTCCTCAATTTCGGAATTTTGACCCAGAACGGGGAGCCCTAAATTGAAAAACAGGCTGATGATAAGTGCTAAAACGGCTTTCATGCCCATATTAGTAACACAAAGCTTCAAAAACGACACCGTAAATTAACCAGCCCATCAGCACAAAATCACCACTGCGAAAACAACGGAAAATCCCAGAAAATAAGGAAAAAAACGATTGCATTA
>JBDQHQ010000134.1:0-5793 GCA_040264795.1 Akkermansiaceae bacterium
ACCGTACGCTGGACAGGAAGCTAATGATGTAGCTGGTCTCGACCAGTCGCTTACTCGTCGGGGCCCTTACTTGCTCTCGCTATCGAGTGGTAGCAAGTAGAGGTTACGCCATGAGACGGCGCAGGATTTGCCACCGTGGATCTGCAGTGCGATGGAGCCTTGGCCGGGGAAGTTGTCGACTTTCCAGGTGTAGTTGGTGCGCAGCTTGCCGTTGAGCCAGGTTTGGAGCTCATTGCCTCGGATACGGATAAAGCCGGCATTCCAACCAGTTGGGTTGAATGCTTCTTGGCCGATTTTGGAGAGTTCGCGCATGGTTTCCTTACTGGCTTTTTCTTCACCAGCAGCGCCATCGCGGTTCGGGTAGTGCCAGCCACCGAGGTTTTCCGCGTAGAGAAGGCCGGTCCACCGGCGTTTGGTAGGATCCATCTCGAATTGGATGCCGGCGAATTTTTGAGTGTCATTGTACTTCGAGTGATACATCAGGCCGGAGTTGCCCTTGAGGTGGTCAAAGCGGAACTCGAAGTAGAGTAGGTAGTTATCGTATTCCTCATTCGTGTAGAGAAAGGTGTTACCTTTCAGGTCCTCGGCGACACCGGAAATGACACCGTCCTTGAGAGTGAATTTTACGGCGGGTTTGTCATTGTGGATTTTCCAGTCGTCAAGGTTGGTGCCGATGAGCGACTTGAAGCCGAGTTCCTTGAGTTTTGTCAGGTCGACCTTGTCGAGCAGCAACTGCTTATTGACGGTTGCGGTAGCAGCATCATTACTGCCTGTTTGGAGGGTCTCGAGGGTGTTGCAATCATGGGCATGGGCAATGCCGAGGCTGGCTGCGAGTGTGAGTAATAATCTGAGTTTCATGTTTGTTATTATAATGGGTTGATTTTTGTTAGTTGTCGCTAATGAGACTTTCCAGTGCACGTCCGTATTTAATGTAACTGTTATAGCACTGGTTCCAGTCCACATCATCCGCCTTGGCATGGAAAACGGTGGCGACGTGAGGCTCGATGGCGATGAATCCTTGGTAGCCGCTTTTTTTCAGATCATCGATAATGGCGGGGATGTATGCCTGACCCTCGCCGGGGAAGACGTATTCCGGCTCTTCACCATCATCAAGGGGGTTACGACAGTCCTTGATGTGGATGTGAATGATGTGCTCACGCACGGCTTGGTAAAACTGCCAGGCGTCCTGCCACGGGTAGGAATCTGACGACGATTTTTCGCCCTCCGAGCGGGCGACCGAAGGGAGTGCAAGCGGGTCATAAGAACGATCTCTTTGGAATACCGGATTGCCGGTGTCGAAGATGAGTTTGAGCGCCGGAACCTCTTCGACCAGACGCAGGGTGTGGGCACTTGAGAAGCCTCCCCAGTTCATGCAGTTTTCGTGTGCGGTGATGAGGCCAGCGTCACTGAAGCGTTGGCTGATCGCGCGCAGGCGGTGGAAGCGCTCCTGTTCGTGCTGATCTTCCCCCCATGGCTCCTGAGCGTAGGACATGACGCGGACGATGTTGGTGCCGAGCTGCTGCATACGTGGGATGGCTCGATCGACTTCGTCAAGTGTAAGGGCAAAGTCACTTTTGATATTTTTCGACCAGCTGCCGATCAGAGAGCCGAACTCGGCGATGCGGATGCCGGCGTCTTCGAGTTGGCCACGGGCCGTGTCGAATTCCGAGTCACTCAGATCATGGATATTTTTGCCATCGATGCCGCGTGCAGAAATATACTGCCAGCCCAGTTTCTGGGTGGCTTTGATCTGGGTGGCCAGATCGGGTGCAGCTTCGTCGGTAAATCCTGTAAGTTTCATGCGGTGCTTATTAATACCTAGAGAGTGTTGTCTAAATTTCGATTTTTCCAGTCTTGAATTTTACCCCGAACAGGAACTGAGATTGTTTTTGTTGCAGATACAAGGGTTGGCACGGGTGAGGGGCGTTCAGCTGTCGCATAATGTGAAGTTTTTAGTCGCAAAGTATTTGTAGTTTTGAGTGGAACATCACGTAAAAAAGAGAGCATCAAAATGGTTGGTGATGATTTTCTCTCATCGCGGATACATAAAGCAAGCATCTGATATATAATGAAGATTAAACAGTCTGCACCTCTTGTCTTGGGTATTCTAGTATTGAGTTTTTTCCATCTCGGCGTTTGTCCTTGTCATGGACAAGGGGATACCCAGATGCCGAGCAAGCCGAACATCCTCTACATCTTCACCGATGACCAATCACAGCGCTCGGTCTCCTGTTATGAAGAAGCTCGACCTTGGGCGCAGACACCGCAGATCGATAAGCTCGCGGATACGGGCATGCGCTTCACCCACTGCTACACGGGAGCCTGGTGTCAGCCGTCTCGGGTTAGTAATCTAACGGGTTTGCTGCAGCACGCGGTAAAGAGCCTGACGTATACTACGGGCAGGCACTACGCGGTATCCTACGATCCTGAGCAGTTACGGTTCTTCCCATCGGTATTCAGAAAGAACGGCTACGAGACCGCCTGCATTGGTAAATGGCATCTTGGTGATGATGTCGGTCACGGCCGCGACTGGGACTACTCGGTGATCTGGGACCGCGGAGGAGGAAGAAGAAATGTCATGGCCTATTATAACAACACACTCGTCCGCACCAACGGCGGTGAACGCAAACCGCTCGGCGGATATAGCACCGACCGCTATACCGAACTTGCTGTTGATTACATCAAGGAAAAGAAGCGCGCCGACAAACCCTGGTACCTTTGGCTTTGCTACGGGGGAGTGCACGGTCCCTACACACCTGCAGAAAGGCATAACAAATCCTACAGCGATGCGCCTTCTTCTGTCGTTCCAAGCGATATTTTCGGCCCGCGCCCGACCAAGCCCGAGCATTTGAAAAACCTGACTCGTTGGAAAAAAGACGGTAAAGGTGAGCCGGAGGGCTATGACGCAGCGGTCAAAAAGTATCACAAGGCGGTGAAGTCTCTCGATGACGGAGTGGGAGCGGTGATGCAAGCGCTCAAGGATAGTGGTCAGTTGGAAAATACGGTGGTCATCTTTACCTCTGACCAGGGATTCGCCTGGGGACAGCACGGAGCCAATGAAAAATGGATGCCCTATGATGCCAATATTTGTGCCCCTCTCATCTTCTCAGCACCGGGGCTTGTCACCCCTGGTAGCCTGTGTAGAGAGCCCGTCAACGGGGTTGATATCACTAGCACGATCCACTCGCTCGCAGGTATTGAGCCCGAGTGGAAGATGCACGGGCGCGATCTCATGGGGCTACTCACAAACCCTGATGAGAAACTCAAGGAGCCGATGCTGATGATTAATACGACCTACGAATATGGTGACAGCGTTATTGAGAAACTGAAATCCAAGGACTACGAGGCTTTTGAGCGCAGGGACCTGTATGCCTGGATGATGATGCGGGACGGCAAATACAAGTACATCCGGCATTTTAAAGATGACGTCATTGAGGAACTCTACGATATGGAGAAAGATCCCGATGAACTGGATAATTTGGCTGTAAATGCCAAGTATCATAAAAAGCTAATCGAGCTCAGAATCAAAGCGGTTGAGGAATTCCGCAACAAGGACGGCGATTTTGTTGATCATCTCCCCGAGCCGAAGCAGGCCAGCCGCAAAGCGGCGATGTCTGATGGCGAATGAATGATGGGCGGATGGCGGTACGGGTCAGAACATAGGTAACACTTTTGGTTCAATACATGGGTTACACTTATTCGGGTTTAGGGTTACACTTTTTGTCGCTGTTTTCGAGTCATTCTTAGGTTTTCTGCCATCGGCGTAAATTTACAGGCGATGTGATCGATGTGGCCGAGGAGTTGATGGCTAAACCACACTTCTGTGTGGTGGGATTTGGTGGCCTTCAAACCGACGTTCCAGCCTCCAATGGAGCTGCTCAGTTTGTAGCGTTGATTGGATAATTGGATGGTGCCGTTGTGCTTGGTTACCTGTCTGGTTCCCATGTTTTCATACTCCAGGTCGTCAGGGGTTCCCGTGTAGCGGATGTTACTCTTTGTATACACTTCGTCCGGTGTTTGCATACCCAGTGAGGCGTGCGGCCGGATGCTGTTGTATTCACTTTTCCACATATCGAAGGCTTCCTGGTCACGTCCGACTCCTGTTTTTTGAAGCTCTCGATAAATATCAAGGTGCATGCGTTCGTGAGCTCCATTGTCTTGTGGACAAGCAGGACGACCTCGTTCCAATGAGATACCAAGGGCCAGCCACCAGGCTGAGAGACGGCTCAGTCCAAGCAGCGAGCTGGCACTGGCAAAAGGGGGGCCGTTGTCACTGCGGATTACTTTCGGAAGTCCATAGTGTTCAAAGAGTTCCTCAAAAACAACCCGGACAGATTCGGTTCTAGTACTCTTCATGAGCCGTATCTCAAGGATCTTGCGGCTGTGCTCATCGCGCACTGTTAATGGCTCCACTTTTAGGCCGTCCGCATCCTTCCACCAGCCTTTGAAATCGATGGTCCAGACGTCGTTGGGACTCTCTGCTTTGACCCCGCTTGCTAGGCGGGATGAAGGCGAAACGCGTCTTCGCTTCCTCTTTTTAGTCAACCCGGCCTTATTCAAAACCCTCTTAAAAGAGCTCTCTGATGGCAGCTCTTTTTCGCGGTGTTTGCGCCGGTAGAGTTCCCTTATTTTTGCGGGTCCCCATTTGCTGTGGGCATTTTTGAGCAAGATGATCTCGCAGGTCACGTCCTCACTTAATGACGAGCTGTGGCTTTGAGGCCGGCGGCTTTGGTCGTGCATTCCGGCGGCTCCGTGCTCTTCGTAACGAGCTCTCCATTTATAGCCGGTTTTGCGGCTAATTCCGTATTCCTTACATAGTGCCAGGAAGTTGCTGGCATGTAGTGCCTCTTGGGCGAATTGTATTTTTTGGTTCATTTTTAGGGTCTCTTTCCATGGCATGGCGACCTCAATTTAGAGGCCTATTTACCATGCCGAAGTGTAACCTATGTTCTGAACCTATTCTGTAACCTATGTTTTGAACCTGGACCTGCGGCTGGTTGCTACTTCAACTTAAACTCTCAACTTCAACTAAAAACCCCCACCGCAAATCACGGCAGGGTTTTTTTCCCCGCCAAGCGTCCATATCAAGGCTGGTAGTAAGACCTCGTCATAATGGAGCGTATAGTATCACCATGAAATTTCGTGCCCTCTTCTGCATTCACTATTCACTATTCGCCATTCACTATTCATCGGCTGCTGCGGAGCAGGACCAGCGGGCGACCGATGGAAGTGCAAGCCCAACCCCGAACGTCATTGTCATCATGGCCGACGATCTCGGCTACGGAGACGTCGGCTGTTACGGCGCCAAGCCAGAGAATATCAAAACCCCGCACATCGACCAGCTCGCTACCGAGGGTTTGCAATTCACCAGCGGCTATTGCTCAGCGTCCACCTGCACTCCGACACGTTATGCGCTGCTCACCGGCACCCATGCTTTTCGGGTGAAAGGCTCAGGCATCGCAGGGCCGAACTCTCCCGCTTTAATCAAGCCGGATGTGGTGACCATGCCGGACCTGCTGCAAAAAGCGGGCTACAAAACAGCGGTTATCGGCAAGTGGCATCTTGGCCTGGGAGATAAACAACCAGACTGGAATGGTGACCTCAAGCCGGGGCCACTCGAGATTGGTTTTGATTATTCCTTCCTGCTGCCCACCACCAATGACCGGGTGCCACAAGTCTATGTGGAGAACCACCGCGTGCTCAACCTCGATCCCAAAGACCCGCTCTGGGTCGGCCATAAAAAACCTAGCCCTGACCACAAAACAGGTATCAGCCATCGTGACGAGCTTAAGA
>JBDQHQ010000135.1:0-5745 GCA_040264795.1 Akkermansiaceae bacterium
CCAATTTCCTCAACTCTTTTTCCTTCTCCTGATGCTCCCTGCGCTTATGAGCGACGGCGGCATTATGCTTGTTAAGCTCATCACGTGCTCTGGTGAGTTCGTGCTGTTTCTCTTGCCTTTGCTGATTGAGGGAATCTCCTTTGGGTTTCCTTGCCTTGATTTCGGACTCAAGTTTAGCTCGCTCTGCTATCAGCTGGTTACTCTTACTTAGTGCATCACGGTGATTCTGTTCTGCACTGGCCAAGGCGGCTTTAGCCTGATTCACCTCAGCTCTTGCAGCCTGCGCAGGTTGCTCAAGCTTATCCAACTCTGCCTGAAAGTGGATCACTTGCCCCTGCATCGCCTTGATTCTTGCACTAATATTTGGAGGATTAGCAACCAATGTGGCACCACCTTTGAGCGTTGGCAGCTCCTTGGCTGTCTCGACATCCCAGGCAGTGGTCACTCCCCCCCAATCAGCTGCAAAGACACGCTTGCCGTCGTGACTCAAACACACTTGAGTAATCATCTCTCTAAATGCGGGTAGTTCTTTGAGTATTTTAAAGTCAGCTTTCCAAATTTTTACTTTTTTGTCTCTGCCTCCGGTCACCAGCTGACCGTTATGATTCCAGTCCACAGACAGCACCCCACCCTTGTGAGCTGCCAACTTTTTGATCTGCTTGCCATTATTCATTTCCCAAATGATCATCTGGCCATCCTCGGACACCGTGGCGAGCACATTAGAGTCTGATCGCCATGCCATGTCGGTAATCGCTGCCTTGTGACCGCGCAACTGATGAAAAGCGTTACCCGTATCAGCCTCCCAGACATAGAGATCACCACCGCGCCCACCAGAAGCCAATAATACCCCATCCGGGGAGTAGGCAAGCTGCGTTACCCAATCCGTGTGCTTTTTGATCGAGAAGAGTTGCTCGTCAGTTGCCGTATCCCAAAGCTTCACTCTTTTACCTGGCCCTCCAAAGCTCACTCCTCCGAGATCGGGTCTGAGTGAGGCTGCTATCACCGCATCATAGTCTTTGCCTGCTCTCAGAACCACCTCCGCTGTTTTCATATCCCATGTAACCGTCGAGCCTGACTTGCCACCAATACCTCCACCGGCAAGCAGATATTTACCTGAGGGATGGAAGGACAAGACTTCTGGCTGGCCACACTCGAAAGGGAAAATGCCGACCATTTCCATGCTATCGGTATTGTATAGGACAACCTGACGCTGCCCCGTAATCGCCAATAACGGCGCCCATGGACTCGACACCATGTCGGCCACGGCCGAAGCTCGTGCCGTGGTTACTACTGGCTCCAAAAGCACATGTTCCGGCATGGGTGGCGGCCCCTCCGGCTTAGCGGCTGATGGAGCGCTACTGAGCACAAAGGCCGGCTTTTTCTTTTTACGCGGTTTGCCCGACTTATTTTCCAGCAAGCCGCCGTCAACCCAGGCACGGATTAACTCCGCATCTTTTTTATCGAGCTTGTCACCCTTAGGGGGCATTTTAGGCTTCAGAGTGTGAGTTATGACACCATAGATTTTTGACTCCACTCCTTCACCTGGCTCGGCAAACTTACCCCCGGAGCCGCCACGCATGGCAGCACTGTAGGTAGTAAGATCGAGGTCCCCTTTTTGTTTGTCCGGGTTGTGACAATTAAAGCAAGCATTCTCAAAAACTGGCCGGATATCGTCCTCATAGTTTGGCGCAGCAGCCAAAACAGACACCTTGGTCACAAGCATAAGAGGCATAACCAAAAGGATACGCATGCAGGATATCTGATGATAAGCAGTCTTGATAAACACAACTAGTGATTGAAGATGAATTCCTTGGAATTGAGCAGTGCCCAGAAAATGTCTTCATAGATTTCGCGCAATGCCTGTTCATTCTCTGCTGAGTCAACATGACTCATGAGTTTCTCTTTTTCCATTGTCGTGGCGGGCCTCGTCAGACAGCGCAAGTAAAGTGAGTCGATTACCTCCCCGGGCTTTTGTTGGGATTGAATTAGATCAGCAATCACCCCTCCCTTCTTGATACGTTTGTTCACAGTATCTCCGTTGAGCAAATGCAATGCCTGCGAGAGACTGGGATCCATTCTAACCTCACAAGAACAGACAGTCTCGCGCGTTGCCCTACCAAAGGTTTTAAGGAAATAGTTAGAGATGTTACCATCGGCAATCTGCACGGCCTTCGCCCCCTGCGGCAGCCCTTTGAACTTGTTTTTTGTATCCGTAGCCTGGGAAATAACATCCAGCAAAACCTCAGCACGCAGCCGGCGTGATTGGGCATGAGAGAAGTTGCGAGCATCACTGGCGTTACTTGGATTGGTGTGAGTCGATAATTGGTAGGTTCTTGAAATACAGATATCCCTAACCAGCTTTTTAAAATCATAGTTGTAAGCAACAAACTGTTTTGCCAACTCTGCGAGCAAAGCAGGGTTTGAGGGAGGATTGGAAACACGAACGTCATCGACTGGTTCGACAATGCCTATCCCGAAGAAATGCGCCCAAATGATATTGGCAACATTGGGGGCGAACCATGGATTTTCAGGGGAAGCGAGCCAATCGGCCACCTGCTCTCGGCGTGACTTGTCAGACTCCTCAGGAACCGCACCACCAAGGAACCTGGGCTTTGCATTTTCATCGGTCACCGGATGTTTAATCTGACCACTTCCATCATAAATGATTTGTTCACGCGGGTCCCCCGCTTTTTTTCTTTTCACCTGAGCAAAAAAGGCGGCAAAGCTGTAGTAGTCATCCATTGTCCAGCGGTCGAACGGATGGTTGTGACACTGGGCACATTGAATGCGTGTTCCCATAAATACCTGGGCTACGTTTTCAGTCAGCAACTTGGTATCCAACTCCACCTGGAAGAAATTAGTCGCAGGAGTTGAGAATGTCCCTCCCTTGGACTTGAGCAACTCACGCACAATCTCATTGAATGGCATATTTTCAGCGATGCGCGCCCGCAGCCAATTATGGTAAAGCAATGCCGCTTTGTAACTCACCTGATTCGGGAAAGTGCGGATTTGGAGCAGCTCGGCCCATTTCATAACCCATATTTCAGTGAACTCACTGGTGTCGATCAAGCGATCAACCAAAGCTGTGCGTTTTTCCGGATTCGTATCCTTGAGAAAATCCTCCAACTCACCCGGTGTTGGCAACCTGCCAACGAGGTCGAGGTGAACACGACGGACAAAAACCGGATCATCACAGAGCTCTGAAGGAATCACCCGTAAGCGGTGTAGTTTTTCATGCACAAGACGGTCAATGTAATTGACCTCCTCAAGCTTGGGTCTCTGATAGTCGGCATCGGCAGGAATAACGATCGTATGCATTCCCTCGGAAAAAGTGTGAAAACGGCCCATCACAAATGCCTCCCCTCGTTTCGCTGAATTCATCATTCCACTGCTTGAATCCACTCTTACCGAGTTATCGTTGCTGGTCGAAAAGGTAGTAAGATCAGTAACATCACGATCACTTCCGTCAGAGTAAATAGCCCTCACGCTCAGTGGCAGCATTTGATTACCCCCTTTGAGCACAGCTTCCGTGGGGCGCACCTCAATAGCCGTAGGCAAAACCACCTTCTCTTCCCCCTCTTTTAGGGCATCGTATTTTGCCCCAGCCTTTACCCAATCGAGCAAGACCTTATAAGAACGGCTGTGTTTATCAAACAGCTTGCCTCCTGTATGAGGCACTGCCTCTGTGGCTTTGCTCAACAGCAGGCTATCCTCCGGTAGCGCCAGATTGATACGCCGGCCCGGCATCGCACGGGTAATGCGGTAATGGTCACCCACAGGGTCATAGCCAAAGAGTGAGAGCATAAAACCATCCTGGCCACGGGCTGATCCGTGACACGATCCGGTGTTGCAGCCGGAGGCTGTGAGCACCGGCATCACATCCCGCTGGAAACTCACCTCTCTCAAAACTTCAGCATCCCTGACAACAACCGGCACATGAAGCTGCTTGCCACGGTAATGAATCTCAACATTGCAGGAACCATCAGCTTTGGGAAAAAGAGTCGTTCCCTCAACTTGAACCACAGCCTCCCCCTTGATCCGCAGCTCTACCGATGGAGTGACATCACGAGTAGTGGTATCCTTGTAGTGAGCGATCACTACCAAGCGATGAAAATCGGCACTGGTCTCAAGGCTGACTTGCTTTGGAAACACTTCAATAGCTGAGAGATTTGGATCAGGTTCATGTAGGTTTTTCTCTCTACGGGTTTTCTCTCGGGCTTTCAGAGTCACTCCGGCCGGCCAGTCGGCTCCGCTTCGGATCCAGCTTTCCAACAAGGCAATCTCATCTTCATGAAGAGGATTACCACCCTTGTCATCAGCATCATCATCTTGCTGAGGTGCCGGGGGCATGATGTCATCATGATCATGCGGTAGCGATACGAGCTCAAGAATCAGACTTTTCTCCGGATTACTCAGGTCGATAGCATCCCCTGTCTCGCCTCCCTCCATCGCCAGAGCATGAGTATGCAAGCGGAGATTACCCTTATCCTTATCCTCCCCGTGGCAGCGGACACAATTCTGCTCAAGGATTGGCTTAATATCCTGATGGAAATCAGGGGCGGCAGCCAACGATGTCATCAGACTCATTGCTGTGACGAATCGGTATATCTGGTTGAAAGAACAAATCATTGCCTTTTACGCTGCCGGAGTTGTTCAAGCCGAGAAAGTGGTTTGCTGGGTTTGGCTGCGATTGATTTTTTATCGTCCTCACTGTTTGGTTTTTCAGATTTCTTTTGAGGAGGTGGCGGATTGATCATCAAAGTCCCGCCATGACCAGTGTTGTGTGCGATTTCATAACCGTTTTTGATCGGCAGGATCTGGCAGAAAACCGCATTGTGTTTACCCTTGGCGGCGTCCTCGGCAACCTTAAGCCTAAAGTGAACCTCCCCGGTCTTGGCATTGATCTCTCTGCTTGGCGTCGTCACCCCATGCGGCAAACCATGTAAAATGACCTTCGCCTGACCTTGAATGGCTCCATGGTGCTCTACCTTACCAATGAAGACCGTGTCCTGTCCGGGCACGGTGGAGGCCATTTCCAAGCTCATGCTCACCAGCGGCTCGGCAACAGTAAGTTTCTGCAATGACGAAGAGACCACCACCTCTCCCTTTTCCGTCTGGGCCTGCGCAACCACGCAGATCTCATAGCTACCTGTCGCAGCATCTCCACTGGCATTGATCTCATAAAAAGCCTCACGTTCCCCCTTGGGGATGGTGATATCCGTCGGAGCACCCAGGCCGGGAGGCTTCCACGGAAGCGTTACTTTGACAGCCTCTTCAAATCCAGGGCTTCGCCGCAGCGTGACTTTCAGGCGTGAAGCACCGTTCTGAACGATGGGAACCGGCGGCACCTTCAAATCAACATGAAATGGCGCCTCATCAATCACAGCCACCGCGATCCTGTCATCATGAACACTGTGAAATACGCCGACATTATTCTGCTGGGCAAAATCAATGGTCTCCTTGAGCCTGCCTTGCACCTTACTCTCAGGGTTTGCATCAGAGATTGTGAAGCGGTGCAGTCCACCGGAAACAGGGGCATCTGCCCTTGCCTCAAACACAGCAAGAAAGTTGTTCGCACTCTTAGGCGCAGCACTGTGCTTCATACTCACCCCAGGCGGTAATGACTCAGCCTTCAACTCACACTCGCAACTGATATTCTGGCGGGAAATATTGACCACGGTGGCATAGCGATTACCTCGTGGCACATTGATCATCTTGCGATACTGACTGTCATACCTCTTACCG